>CAZFOF010000263.1:0-2776 GCA_964520265.1 uncultured Halobacteriales archaeon
CGAGGCAAGCGCTTCGTGAGCGCCGATATCGCACGCGAGATGGCGCTGTCGGGTATACCAAACACAGTACCACCATCAACCGTCACTCGGTCTACATCTTGCCCGTCAATTGTGATGTTCTGTACTTGCGTGCTATCGATGTTAATTGGAGCCATGATTAACTAGTCTTAAAGTTTATAATCCCGCTCCCATCGGACCCATCTTTTTGAATCTGATACTCGGTACTCTGGGACCGGACTGGCTCATCTCCATTGATTGTGTTTATATCAATGCCATCTGCAAACACGTCCACGCGGTCAGAGGGAAGCCCAACGTTGCCATCACTATCAGACGTGCTTGCAGCAGCTTCAACTTCACCAGTGCCAACTGCAAGCGCCGCGCCACCAGCAGCACCCCCAACAAGCACAGACAGGATTTCGCGCCGATAGGCTTTCAGTGCGTCCGGGCCAGCTTGTTTGGCTGCAAACTTTGACAGTCTGGCCCATTCGTCTGGTTCAAGGTCTGGTAACTGGTCTGCAACCTCAGTCATACTACCCTGTTGTGTATGTTGTGTAAAAAAGATTGTTACCGGCTGTACCGATAGTACAGGTACGTCACAACACCAGCGCCGACAAGCAAGACTGTGATGGCTGCAATCGCAACTGCCGGTGCCGCAACCATCGGGATAACCGCGCCGCCGGTTAAGAGCGTCAACACGGCTGGTATCCGTATATCACCAGTGGTTAGGTAGATTGCCATTTGGATCGATCCAAACACCATCATGCCCACTACAAGCAAGCCTGCGGCATTGGCAAACGTACACGTAAATGCCTCAACAAACTGAAACTCGGTCAAATATTCTGGCCCGGTTTTGCTTGGGTCACACATCTGCAACACGACAAAGGGCATATCTTGGAGCATGGTCACAACCCCCTGAGAAACATAATTATTCCAACACCGTAAACCACTGCCATCATAACCTCCATTGGCGTAGTAATGAATCCGGGGACGCCAGCGTTATACAACATGGCAGGGCCACCGAGGACAATCACTCTCAGTTGACTCAATGTGTCGGCTAAGACGTTATACATACCAAACAACGTCGATCCAGTCGGCGCACCTGTGGAGATGTTCTGTGCGCTTTGTTCGGCAGTATTGGCATCTTGATCCCCACCAACCTCAAGTTGTCCACCTAAGCCAATATCTGAGGCTACGCCAGTTGCAACAAGCATACCGCTAAAGAGATTCAGAGCTAGAAAGAACACAACCAGCAACTCAAGAATTCTCACTCCCATTTGTATTGGTATCGTTGTGCCAGTTGTTTAATTCTTTACCTTGTTGTGTTGTAGACGTGTCCGAGCACACTGATAAACAGTGCAATCACGATGGCAGCCGCGCTTGTCGCGCCACCAAGGAATCCGATAAACCAGAGTAAGCCACCCATCAGAGACACCAACACGGCTCCAATGCCTGCATTGAGCATACTAAACGCGCCTGCAAACAGGATCAGTAACCCCACGCCAATCATGCTTGTCCAGCCTGCATCGATGGGTAGCGTTAGATCAGCGCGATTAGTTACCAAGACTGAGCGCACGAATGTTTCACCATCTCGGTCAACCACAAAATTAACGACCCACTCCTTTTCTGTCTGATTGGCGTTGAGCGTTTCAATCCCACTCACGTCAACTGGATCTTGGAAACTTTGATTGGCAGTGAGTTTGTTACTCTGGTTATTCCGCTCGTGAATCCAGATGGTTAACTCAGTGGTTAGGTTCTCTTGATCCTGATACCGATATTCCAACGTATCATTCTCAAGCGTGGCATCTGCGGCCCAATTGCTATCTTCAAAACTCAATTCAATTGTTGGCGTTCCTGGTTCCACTTCCACAGTTTCGTTGATAGCGGCTCTGTATGGGCCAACAATCTGTTGGGTATCGCCAGAGCCAACCTGCAATCTGTAGCGTTGCCCCTGTTCGAGAGTCGCTGTAATCCCTTCTACGCCAAACTCATCTGAGACAATGGTTTGGTACGTGAGTGAGCCAGAGACGTTAATCGGTTTCTGGATTTTCAACAAGCTCTGACTGTCATAATTGCCAGTCGGATCATTCAAGATAAATCTGCTTTCGGTTATATCGACGGCAGAGGTATTCAGGACATACACACTCTGTTGGTCGTAAATCCCCTCAATGTAGACTGTCCGGCTTGTATAGTTTTCATCGGTCGGCTGCACTTCAACGATAAAGTCTTGGTCAACGGGGAGGTTCGTCATGTTGACTTTCCCATCTGGGGCCGACCGTGAGAACACTTCTTCATCTCCGAAGAATCGGACTTCTCCATCAGCAGGGACTAAGGCAGTGTGGTTATTTTCTTCTCGGACAAAGAGCGTATCAGGAACTTTGTACGTCTCACTGTCGGTTGTCGTCTGACTGTATGCGTCAGTCGCTTCAACGTCAATCGTGTGCTCGCCACCTGTTTGCCCGCTAGACGGCATTGAGGCAGTAATCGTGGTGTTGCTCGTAATCGTCTGTTGGGTGATTTGCGAACCATCCACGTCAACGGTCACATCAACCTCATCACCACCATCTGCAAAGTCTGGATCATCAACCGTCACTTCAACTTGCGTTGGCTCATTACTCAATGGGCCACTTGGCTGTATATCTTTGACAGTCGGCGCACCGTTGCTAGTCGTCAGTGACACGTCATAGGTGCCTGTATCAAGACTGCTGAACGTCGCAATACCGTTACTGTCTGTGGATGTTACTTCTAACAGTGTATCAGAACTATAGTCAACAGCGCC
>CAZFOF010000263.1:2786-3410 GCA_964520265.1 uncultured Halobacteriales archaeon
AAGGCCCTTGATGATAACCGTGGCTTGGCTACTAGACGCAGAATAGGTAAAGTCAACGTTGCCATCATCAATCCCACTGGCGCTTGCTGGTTGATACGAGAAACTATCAATGCCACCGCCAATGGTGGTTTGGTACTTATCCTCTGGGTTGACGGTTAGATCATTCGGCGTATCAACAGCAGTGAGGTTTGTCCACTGGCCTGTGATTTCGTCTTTGTTGATCGTGGCGTTGGCAGTCCCACTTGCAGAAAACGTCACGTTGCCTGCCTCAGTCGTTAGATCGACGGTTGAAGCGTCTGGATACACGTCTTCCATTTGCACATCTGTACCCCCTGTGAGCTTGATATTCGTGCCATCTGGCGAACCGTAGGTCACGCCGTCTGAAACTGGCCCTGTCCCACTGATTGCAGCCACAACAACGCCTGTGACAATCGCTAAAACAAACCCGATGAAAAACAGCGTTTTGAATCGTGAAGCCATTATACGTGTCTTTTACACAACCATGTGCAAAATACTTAGGGACTGTTAGTTGCCGTCAAAGCAATCCGTAGTTGTGGCGAGAACACGACATTGATTGCAGCGCAGCGGTAGTGAATTAGCCGGTCACTAAACTCGCGTATCAAT
>CAZFOF010000264.1:0-3352 GCA_964520265.1 uncultured Halobacteriales archaeon
CACCCTCGAACAGTGTCAACGCTGTTCGGGGGTTTTTGCTATTTATCCGGGAGTGACAACACCGTCACGCCCGGGCGACGTCATCGACACGCTGGCAGCCAGGTGCAGCTTCGAGCGTCTGTCGCAGTTGTGCGGTATCGACGCCGGTCGTCGTGGAGACGGTCGCCTCGAGAGTCACCACAGTCGCCGCGAGGGTGGGTTCGAGGTCACGAACCGAGGTAACGTCGACATCGTCGATGAGGTCACGCGTCGCCAGTCGCACAGCGGCAGCACTCGCGAGGTTCTGGGTGCCGTCGCGGGGAACGCGAACGGCGACGGTCGCGTGCCACTTTGTGGTCTGTGTCGAGTGCATGGTTAGCGGTGGTGGTGTCGGTGGGATTTTTGCTTGCGGTGGGTGGTCGTCGAACAGTGCTGTCTGCCTTTGCGGTGGTAGAGCAATGCAAGGCTCATACGACGAGTGCCGGAGTCGAACCGGAGAGGCGAGCCGTGTCTCACACTCGCCACCCGGGAAGCGTCGCTATCGAGAGACCAGCGGCTGTCGGAGCCGAAGTCAGCGGGGCGGTCAGCGTCGTATGTGCGACGCTCCGCGGGAGCGTGTTCGTCGAAAAGGCCCGAGTTCACCAGTCCCGACCGGGTAGTCCAGGTCGGGAGACGGTTATGCGGGCAGGCGGCGTCAGAATGCGCCGTCGGTCGCCCACTGCAGGAACGGAGTCGAGACCGCATTCGAAGTGACGGCCACTCCCCCCGCTCCGCGAGCGACGCGGCTCTGCGCCGCGGTCAGCATCGAAATGGGGGAGTTGCGCATCAGTGTCACCTCTGTGTCGACGCGATGTCTCGCGTCGTGTATACAGTGTACAATCATGAGGGTATGGTGAATAAATCTACTTGAAGTATGTGTCACACACACACGGTGGTGGAGCGTCGTCCGTCCCGGAGTAGTACCGTTACGGTTTTAGGCAGATACTGGATAGAGTTAGATGCGCCAAGGTGGCAGAGTCTGGCCGAACGCGTCCGCCTGCAGAGCGGATCATCCCCGGTTCAAATCCGGGCCTTGGCTCTCCTGTTGTTTGTTTCGTACGGAGATTCATCGCCGAGTGGGAGTAGTTTCGGGATACTCCCCAGATACATTCGGGGACACGACGACCTCAGAACCGCTCGTAGATGTCCCGTCGAAAGAGATCGAGTTCGGTGACGGCCCCGGGACTGTCCTGTGCGATGGCCGTTCGGATGGCCTCGGCAACGTCGTCAGCGGCGATGACTTCTTCGGGGTCGAGTCTGTCGGCGTTGGTCGTCTCGCGGGTGTCCCGGCCGAAGGTGGTCGGGACACCGGAGGGGTTGACGAGCGAGACGGCGACACCGTCCGGGCCGGCGCGGCCGGCGACGCTTTTCGCGAAGCCACGGAGCCACCACTTTGAGGCGGCGTAGATCGGCGTCGACGTACTGGGGTATTTGGCCTTGTAACTGCCGACGAAGACGAGCGTCCCGTCCGTCTCGCGGAGTGCATCGAGGACGGCACGCGTCGTGTAGAAGGCACCGTCGACGTTCGTTGCGCGCACCTGGTGGTACTCTTCGAGCGGAAGGTCGGACAGTGGGACGTTTCGGCGCTCGCCGGTGCCGGCGTTGACGACGGCGACGTCGAGACGACCGAAGCGTTCGAGTGTGGTATCGACGAGCGACTGGACGGCGTCTGGGTCGGTCACGTCCGTCGGAACCGGGTGGACGGCAACGTCGTGGTCGGCAGTAATTTCGTCGGCGACGGTCTGGAGGTCGGCGTCGCTTCGCGCCGCGAGAACGACGTCGAAGCCGTCGGCTGCGAGTGCCTCGGCGGTGGCGGCACCGATGCCGCGACTCCCACCGGTTACGAGCGCGACCCGTTTCCCGTCGGCTGAACCCATCAGGCCTCGGTAGTCAGCAGCTGTTCGATGCGCTCGCTGGCGGGGTCAGTGTCCGTCTCGGCCAGTCCGGCGATGGCGTCTTTGAACGCGACGTTGAAGCTGCCGGGGCCGTGGAACTCGCCGAACTCCTCGTTAGCGGCGGCTTCGCCGGCCAGCCCGAAGGCCGCGGTTCCGGCGAGTGCGGCCTGCTCGGTGTCCTCGAGTGCGCCCGCAAACGTCGCCAGCGAGGCCCCGAGCATACAGCCGGTTCCGACGACGGTGCCCATGTTGGGGTCACCGGCCGTGATTTCGTATGCAGCGTCGGTCGTCGCGACGACGTCGGTTTCACCGGAAGCGACGACGACGGTGTCGTACTTCTGCGCGCAGGCGACGGCAGTCGTGGCGATGTCGCTGTATTCGCCGACGGACTCGACGCCGCGCACCTCGGCCGATTCGCCGGCCATCGCGGTCACTTCGCCGTAGTTTCCCTTGATGATTGCAACGTCCAGTTCCGAGGCGAGGCGGTCGGCTACGCGGTCGCGGGTGGGCGTCGCACCCACGCCGACGGGGTCGAGGATGACCGGGATTCCCTTCTCGTTGGCGGCCTCGCCGGCCTCGACCATCGTTGCTTCGCCGGTTTCGCTGACGGTACCCATGTTGAGCAGGCAGGCCTGTGCGGCCAGCACCATGTCACCGACCTCGCGTTCGTCGTCGGACATGACCGGCAGGCCGCCCCAGTGGAGGATGACCTGGGCCACGTCGTTGACGGTGACGTTGTTGGTGACGGCGTTGACCAGCGGCGACCCCTCCGCGACGGCGTCGAGGCTGGCGTCGAGGTCGACCGTCATGCTTGCCCCTCCATTGCCGCACCGTCGCGGCGGTTCTTTCCTGTCTCCACTGCCTCGTTCAGTTCACGCGTCGCCGCTTCGGGGTCGTCGGCCTGCGTGATGGCGGTGATGACCGCGACGCCGTCTGCGCCCGCAGCGACCACGTCGGCGGCGTTCTCGGCGGTGACGCCACCGATGCCCACGAAGGGAATATCCACGGCGTCGGCGATGTCCTCGACGGTGTCGAGACCGATGCCGTTGTTTTCGGCCTCGACGTCTTTCGAGTCGGTCGTGAAGACTGCACCGACACCGAGGTAGTCGGCGCCGGCGGCCTCAGCGTCGACTGCGCCCTCGACAGTCGAGACGGAGCGTCCGATGATGGCGTCGTCGCCGAGTTGCTCGCGTGCCACCGCGACGGGCAGGTCGTCGTCACCGAGGTGGACGCCGTCGGCATCGGCCGCGACGGCGATATCGACGCGGTCGTTGATGATGAGCGGAACGTCGGCTTCTGCCGTCGGCTCTCGAAGTGCGTGTGCGACGGCCAACTGGTCGCGTGCGCTGTGGTCTTTTTCGCGCACCTGCACGGCATCGACGCTGCCGGCGAGTGCGTCGTCGACGATGTCTTCGGTGGAGCGACCTGCCGAGAGGTCG
>CAZFOF010000265.1:0-3326 GCA_964520265.1 uncultured Halobacteriales archaeon
TTACTCACGGGTGTAGACCGGCGACCCGACCAGCATCGCCAACCGAACGTCCTCCACAGGCGAGACAGCGAAGTAGGGGCGTTCGACCGGGCCGAAGACATCGACGACCTCTCCGATTGACTGGAGCGATTCGTCGACCACGTCCGTACCAATATCCGGGGTGGTGTCGTCGGGACTTCGGACGACCAGCACACCCTGTGCCGTTCGGACGGCTTCACCGAGTCGTTTCATGCCCGGAGTGCGTCGAGATACGCGGCAACGGCTCCCAACAAGTCAGTTTTCGTCGCATCCTCTGCACCTTTCACGAGGACGCGCCCGCGTGTCTCGTACTCCCGCGGGTAGGTCTTGTCGCGTTCGATGACAGCGTCGTACCCCACCTGCTGGACTGCCTTCGCGATTTCCTCGACCGTCGGCTCCGAGACTGCAAGCTCCTGTGAGACACGCCGCCCCTCGCTGCGCGAGCGGTCGGCGTCGAGAAAGGCCGGCCAGATGACGTTCTCGACCATACTGGTTCATCCACGGTGGCGACACAAACCTCTTTCCAGTCGCGTGCTGTGTGCTCGGTGGAGCGTCCGCAGTCAGTGCTCATACTGTTGGCTATAACTACATGAAGGATTTCGACACCCAGGGTGTCGAAAATCTTCACGCGCTTATAGCCGACAGTATCAGGACTCGCTCTCCAGTACGTCGAGTGCGTCGTCGCCGACATAGAGGTCGCGACGGCCGGTCTCCTCCTCGACGACGATGGCACCGGCAGAGAAATCGGGGTTTCCGTCCTCGTCGAACAGCGAATCGGGTTTCCCGCCGATACGCGTCGCCGACCCCACTGTGAGCATTGCCTGTCGCCGTGCATCGGCCCGGTTCTGTGCTGTCCCCAGGTCGACCACGTCGACGTGTTCGTCTCGGTCGTCGACGGCAGCGGCCACCTGTTGTCCCGTTTCGTCAGCCCGTTCGGAGTCGTAGAGAAACTCGACGACGCGCATACGACTGTTTGGACTGTCGTGGATATAACTGTGTCCAGCAAACGCAGTTTGATATCAGTGGAGAGTCTACCGGATACTGTGACGGACGAACACGACGACGAACTGACCCCGTCAGGAAGAGACATCGACGATACGCCCACGATTCGCTGCTCGCGGTGTGACGACTCGTGGAGTCTCGACTACGAACTCGACGAGATGCAGATGGGCAATCAGGCAGTCGAACGGTTCGCGCTCGACCACCACCGACACACCGGCCACTTTCCAGACGACGTGACACCGTGGGTCGTCGACTGCCGCCAGTGTCCGGACAGCGACCAGTTTCTCTCCGAGACCCCCGCTCGCCGGTGGGCAGAGACACACGTTCGACACACACGCCACACAGTGACCGTCGCCGTCCCGGATGCTGACAGTCCCGACGTGATTGCACCGTCCGAGGAGTAGTCCACAGCGTCGACTCCGTCGTTTGCTTCTCTCAGAGTGCAGGATGTGCCGACCAGATGCTCGTCTCGGTGGGTGGAACCGAGCGTCCTGATACTGTTGAGGGCGTCATCAGGGAGTCATAGAACAGTTGGCATACCTGTACTGCTCTCCGGGGAATTGCTCAATACAGGAGACGCAATCCCGCGACGAGTACCAACCTATCTGGAATCCATCAGAAGCCGAGCGAAACATACAGAGGCTCATACGGACTGCTGTACGTCAGTACCGGACTGACCGCACGAAGGCGTGCGGTCGTCCCGAAAAACAGGTACAGCAAGCCGTATGAGAGGGGCGAAGAAAAACACTATTGTCGACATCCGTCACGTCGGTATAGCCAACAGTATCAGTCCCCCCGTTTCAGTCCCAGCAACACTCCACCATCATTTTAAAAGTTGGCCGCAGTAGATGGAAACTGCATGGAAATTCCCCGCAGAGCACTCCTGAAGACAACTGGTACTGCCCTCCTCATCGGTTCCGCCGGTTGTGTGACTGACGAACAGAATTCGACACCGACCGATAGCGAAGACGCCGGGCCCTCGATATCCTCCGACGTGCAGTCCGTTCTGGAGATGATTCCGGCCAGCGTCGTCGATGAGCCGTTCGCTCTTACGATAGGTCGACCGACTGACTCCCGAGAGCACACTCCGATGCTGACTGCCCCAGTTCCGCACGACTGGTTCGAGAAGTCCGACGTCGATTTGGCACTCAGACTCGACAGCGAGGATAGTCGCGGGCGCGGACTCGTCGTTCTGACCGGTGACATCGACGCCGAGGCGCTCCCGGATGGCGAGCATCTCGAAGACGACGGGGAGTATTCGCTCTATCAACTCTCGGAGTACGTCGTCGCTGTCTCCGACGGCACGGCAATCGGCCACCCCGAAAAGGAGACGGTAACGAACGTACTGGACGGTGCCGGCGACGACGAGACCCTGCTCGACGCCTATCCGACCATCGAGACGGCGATACGGGAACTCGATGGCTACGACTCGAAGCGTCTCAGTCCCGGTACCTCGGCCCCACCTAACTTCCCGATGACCGACGACGAACTTGCCCGGGTCGGTATCGGCACGAAACGCGTCAACGACTCGCTCGTTCGGACGAAAGGTGTCTTCATACTGAGCGATGACGTAACGCTCGACGACCAGGAACAGACCGAACTGAAGGACGCACTGACCGAGCAAATACCACCCGAGGTCGACGAGCAGTCCTACGAGTATGCGGATGGAGTCGCAACGGTCGTCTTCGAGCGGGAACGACAGTCGCCGCCGCCCGAGGACGTTCCGCGACTCGGTCGAAGCGAGTACAATCCCGAGTCCGACCGGATGGAAATCACACTTTCGGGCGAGGGTTCGATGGCCGTCGACAATCTCACGCTGGAGGTGGACGGCGAGACGTACGACCCCGACATCTGGGCCGATGGACAAAGCGAGGTCGGAGCCGGTGACACCATCTATATCGACGGCGACGACCTGGAGCCACGTCTCCAAGTCACGCTCTCGTACAGCAGCGAGAACGCAAGCGGCGCAACCTCCACAGAGGTACTCCGTCGACTCGAATTCGAGAAGGAGTACGACCGTGATGCCCGCGAGTTGACACTCACGTACGACAACGGGTTCGACCTGAACGGCGACGAAGTCTACGTCGGACTTACCGAGATGACCCGAAAGGACGGCCGACCCGCCCCGCCCGGTGGGCCGGACGCGGAGATACAACGCGAACTGCAGCCCTGGAGTGGTGAGACGGTCACTCAGGGTTCCTCGGCGACGCTCTCGGACATCGACCCCGGACAGCCGGTGATAGTCGGCTGGAAGGGAACGGACTTCCGTCAGGCAATCTACCGCACACGCGTCTCGCTGCCAGCAC
>CAZFOF010000266.1:0-3310 GCA_964520265.1 uncultured Halobacteriales archaeon
ACCGCTTCCGGCGTCGAGCAACGTCTGTTTCGACTGTCTCTGCGGTCACCAACTCGTACAGTAGCGCCCGCCCGACGCCACGCGATTCGGACTCCCCGTCTCCGCTGGCAGTCGCGGGTTTTGGCCGGAGAATCCGTCCGAGACGCTGTGTAAACTCTCGCTGACTCCCGCTTCCAGAGAGGACGACGCCGACGTTGGCTGCGGGGACGTCGACACCCTCGTCGAGGACGTTTGCCGTCACGAGACAGGAGTACTCCCCTGCCCGGAATCGTTCGAGAATCTGTGCGCGCTCGTCCGTGGGCGTCTCGTGGGTAATCGCGGGGACGAGAAACCGCTCAGAGATGCGATAGACCAGGTCTGTCGAGGCGGTGAAGACGATGCTGCGGTCGCTGTGGTGTCGCTCGAAGATGGTCGCCAGTTCCGTGAGTTTCTGTTCGGCGTGCATCATTACGTCGCGTGCACGTTGTTTCGCCAGCAGTGCCTCCCGTGCCTCCGGGTCGGTGCCCGACCGCTTGACGAGTTTCTGGTAGTCGCTCCCGCTCCGTAACTGGATGCCAGCGGCGGCGAGATAGTCGGTGAACGTCGACTGGTAGCGCTCGTACTCGGCGCGTTCTTCCTCGGTGAGTTCGACCTCGATGCGCTTGATGTCGTAGTCTGCCAGATGCTCGCCGGCGAGGTCGTCGACAGCGATGCGGGAGACCACCGGGCCGAGCAGGTCGGCGACAATCTCGTGTGCGTCGTCGGGGCGTTCGAAGGTCGCCGTCAGTCCCAGCCGAGCGGGGGCGGCCAGCAGACGGGCGATGTCGCGGTAGCCCTCGCCGCCGAGGTGGTGTACCTCGTCGAAGACGACCAGTCCGAACCGGTCGCCGATGTCCTCGGCACGCAGGTACGCCGAGTCATAGGTCGAGACGGTGATGTCTTCGACGCGTTGCTCGCCACCGCCCAACTGGCCGACCGGACAGTCGAACTCGGCGGTGAGTTCGCGTCGCCACTGGTCGAGCAAGTCGATCGTCGGGACGACCACGAGCGTCGGTGTCCCGAGTGCTGCCATCGCCGCGATGCCGATGACGGTCTTCCCGCTGCCGGTCGGCAGTTCCATCACGCCCTGTCGGGGGCGTGCATCGGGGTCGTCTGCACCGGTCTGCCAGGCGTCGAGTGCGCGCTGCTGGTACTCGCGCAGGCGATACGTCGAGGACAGGTCGAGCGTCGGCAGGTCGAGGACGCGGTTGTCGACCGACAGCGCTGTCTCTGCGAGTGCATCACGGAGCGCCGCGTATTCGTGTGCGGGCGCGCGATGTGTTTCCGAACGGGAATCTTGCTCGACGCCGGGGAGGTCGTCCGGCACCGGCCCGTCGCTCTCGATGCGGATGGTGCCAGCATCGAAGCGGAGTGTCACGTCGGCCACGGCCGGTACTGCACGCTTCGTGCGTATAACGGCTGTGGGCGTCGTCGCTGTCTCCTGGTCGACCGTAATGATGACAGTTTTGGAATGTCAACGCCCACCAATGAGCGACATGAGCGACCTTTTCGGTGAGGGTGATAGCGACAGCCACGAGGACGACACCAGTCCCGAGGAGTCCGACGACTCCGATGCCGACCGCTGTTGTCCCAAGTGCGGTCACGAGGAGGCAAGAGTAGGGGAGGTTGGAATGACCTCACGTGAGGATGGCTACCTCCGCCGCGACCCCATCAACGACCTCCGGTACAAACGAATCGAGTGTCTCGGCTGCGGCTACACGGAGTTTTACCGCGAAGACCTGGACAGCGAACAACTCGCCGATTATTTCTTCCAGCCGAAATGAACAGGCGGTGCTGACAACCGTCCCCGACTCGGATACTCAGCCAATCGCGATTGTGAACCGTCACGCTAAGGAGTGTCCCGCTCTTAGGATAGCGCAATGAGCGAGTCCTCGGACGACACGCACGCCCAGGAGGAGTCAGCATCCGAGAGTGAGGCCGAGGACGTCCAGGCACTGCGCAAAGAGGTCGAAGAGAAGTACGACTTCGAGAACTTCGGCCCGCAGGATATGCAGCAGATGAGTCCCGAAGAGTGGGACGCAGCCTTCGACCCCGACACCTGGATTACGGGGACGGAACTGCTCGACCGCGTCGAGGCCGACCTGAAACACCGGGTCGCGACGCGGGATGTCTTTGCCCGTGTCGAACGCTTCGATGAACTCATCATCGCCTACTCGGATTCGGGGTACGCCGCCGTCTACGGCGACGGTACCGTCGAGGGGTCTGGCACCGTCCTGCGAGATGTGAAACCGACGGTCGCGCTGTGTTCGATGGACTCCTACGACGTACCTGACGCACCCGACGGCGAGGTGCTCCCGGAGCCACAGGAAGTGCCCGAGAGTTCCGACGCACTCGGCAACACCGTCTTGCAGGTCGTCGCTGGTGTCCAGGTACTTGCCGGAGTGGTGTTAATCGGGGCGTGGGCGCTGTTCTCACTCGATCTGTTTCGGCCGTCGGGAACCACGACCCAGCGTTTGAACCTCTCTTTGCTGGTGGTTATTGGAATTGGCTTTCTCATCATCGGTATCTTCCTGTTCGTGATGGTGGCAAACGCCAGACTGTCCGATAAGTTCCGTTCCGAGGAGTTTCGCAACCGGTTGCGTGCAATCGGTGTCGAGGACGGCGACCGACCGGACTTCCTCGACGAACTCGATGGCATCGAGCACCTGCCAGAGGAACTCACACCAGACGAGCGCACAGGTGGCAGCGACACCCCCGATGTTGAGGGTACCTCTGCCGAGGAAGACGAGCATCCGTCTTCGGGGTCTGCATAAGGACGAACTCCCGCAGATGGCCGCGTATTCGGTGGGTTTATACAAAACCAGTACTCACATTCGAACGAGTATGAACAGGCGGGAGTTTCTCCGAACAGCCGGTGGCGCCGCCGGCGGGGCCGCCGCAGTGGGCGCGGGTGCCAGCCCTGCTGCTGCCGCTGAAAGTGGCGGCGGTGGCGGTGGTGGTGAACCCGACCTCGGGGGGTACCTCGACGGCGCGAACAACTTCGATGGGTCTGTCGTCGACGAGACCGGCAGTGGTGAAGTGACGGTCGATGTCGGCGCAGGCAGCGGTCTTGCCTTCGGCCCGGCCGCCGTCCACGTCGACAACGGCGCGACGGTCGTCTGGGAGTGGACCGGCGAAGGCGGTGCACACAACGTCGTCGCAGAAGACGAGACGTTCGACTCCGGGTCACCCGCCGAGTCGGGGCCCTACGAGCATACCTTCGAGGCGGACGGCGTCTACAACTACTACTGCGCTCCTCACAAGGGACAGGGGATGCTCGGTTCGGTCGTCG
>CAZFOF010000267.1:0-2958 GCA_964520265.1 uncultured Halobacteriales archaeon
TCCAATAGAAGACGCAGAGAGGGCCGAGAAAGACAAGGCAATTAGTAGCGTGATATACTCACCGACAGAGACTCTGATAGTTACTTACGGTAATTTTAGCATTTCGTACGGTAATATTACATATGCCTCTACTGCTGGAGGCGATCGGCAAGAATCTGTGCGAGTTCAGCTTCATCTCGTTCGAGAGCAACGAGTGATGCAGTTTCGACCGCTTCCGAAACACTCTCACACTCGTATTCAGCCATGACTTCGGTCAACAGCATGAAGACAGCATCACTAACAGTAATCGTCTTGAAACCTTCTGGAGGCATAGAGAACAGTATTACGGTACTAATAATAGATATTACGGTAACCTTTGGAAACTATCAGCACCTCTGGCGACCAGTATAGTTGATGTCGTTCGGGTCACAGACCACCCATTCGGTTCCCCACCACCACCTCCGCACCAACCGGGACACGGGAAACCCACACCTCGAGCAGTGCGTCGAACATTGAGTGCTCGCCATCTGATCTGTTACATCCACAGTCCAGACAACGCGGCCGTGAGGGCAGGTGGTGGTGGTAAACAGTCGCGGATAGTGTAACACACACCGACGCTGTCTGGCACTTACAGGGGATATCTGTACCACACCGAATGTGCCGCGTCGTTACTGCGGTGCATCGCGAATCACGGGCGGTTTCTCCTCGAAGTGCTCTTCGACGAGTTGGTGAGCGAGATTCTCATCGAAGTCGGGGAGTGCTGGAGAGACGGTATCCGGCGGATACACCAACATCCGATTCTCGATTGCTTTGCCCTGTTTGCCACCAGCCCCTTTGCGGCGCTTCTCACACAGATCCTCGATCGCTTCGCCGAACTCTTGCTTGCGGGACGGTAATGTCTCCGAGGTCTGGGGACGGGCCCACCGCTTGAACGCCTGATATGCGTCACTGATCAAAATATACTCGTCCTCACGCTCGAGCGTACACTTGGCAAACCATTCCTCAGCCATCTGCTCATAGGTGTCTATTCGGCCACCGTCGCCAGTAGTCGTCTCACCCCACAGTGGATCGGGGTCGTACTGTTCGAGGCTCCCCCACGTCACATGGAAGAATTTGGCACGCCCCA
Source organism: uncultured Halobacteriales archaeon (assembly GCA_964520265.1). Lineage (GTDB taxonomy): Archaea > Halobacteriota > Halobacteria > Halobacteriales > Haloarculaceae > Salinibaculum. The sequence goes on from CAZFOF010000267.1 coordinate 1,106, forward strand.
GATAGTGGTGGCCGACGGGCACATGCGGCGGATTGAGGAACGTCCACTCGTCAGTGAGTGCTGCTTTGGTCTCATAATGAGCCAGTTCCGAGCCATTGGACGCGACGACAATGTATATGCCGTCGGTTTTCTCAACGTGTGGGCAGTCAGTCACAATCGAACTGATCGACTCATCGACCGATCCGTCCCCGAGACAGTCGCCGTCGGCGTATGCGGCCATGGTCTCACCACACGCATACCATTTCACTTCCGAGGCCCCCTCGGGTAGTAGGAGTCGGTGGCCCGCGTCGGTTCTCACCGACGCCGAGCGATTGTAGAGGTAGGCTCCGCGATCAGTGCACTCCTGGTAGGGTTGGGCCAAGACATTGATGATATCCTTGAGGTTGTCTTTTTCCTGGTTCGCAAATACCACCGTAATGTCATTGACCGCCGCTCGCGCCGCATTTTTCAACACGTTTTCGGGCTTGCTCAGGGTGTTTTCGTACTCGATCCAGACGAGCTTCCCGGATTGATCCCACCCGATGGCGTCCGGAATCGACGCTCCGTCCTGCTCAATCTCGACGACAACATAGCCCTGCTGTCGCAACCGCTTAAGGACGCCTCGCAAGTTGAGTTGGTGCTCGTCGCTGCCTTCTGTCGCGCTCGTCCCGGCCCGCTGTTGTCGTACCGGTTCCCGCGAGGCGGTCGGTGAGCGCTGGGTGTCTTGATCCGGTGTTGAACGTGCCTCGCCCGTGATGGTCTCGGTGGGTGGCTCACGTGCGCGGACATTCTGCCACGGATCCTCGGCATAGGGCATGGCAAGAAATCCCAGAAAATGTGGGAGATCGCGCTTCCTGATTGGGAATTTTGGATATCCAAGGTGTTGCTCGATACAGTTATCATAGCCCATGTCGGCCCGGAAGAGTTTCCCCCACTCCTCAGCGCCGGTTTTTGTATAGCGTGCTCGGCGCGCTGTATACCGGGAGACACGAGAGTGTGTTTGTAGCGTTTTGGCGAACAGTTCTCCGATGAACTTATAATACTCCGAGAGTGGCATCCAGAAATTTGACGTGAACTCGGCGTATTTAAAATAGTCCGCGAGATCAACGATGTCGCTCAAATTATTATAAAAGTGGAAGAATCCGTCCTCAGTCCCAACGGCCCACTGGTTGTCGATGACTGCCAATCGAACCGTTCCAAGGTACTCATTGGCGCCATCTTTCCGCAACAGCACTTGGTAGATAAAGGGTGTCTGCAGTCGTCGATGCAACGCCGCCCAGAGGCTGAACACTGGCCGCGTATCAAGCGCCTGTTTGCGTGTTGGTTCGTGACTGGTTGGCAGCACCAACCGACACGTGGCGAGCGGTTTCCGACCGATCGGGCGGAGATCGAGATTACACCGCCTGATCGAAACCGCCTCGGATAGTTGCCTGTCGAACTTGCGCCTGAGTTTCATACTCAGTTCTTCGTCCGGGGTTTGGGCGCTTTCCGTGTCGATATCGAGTGCTGGGTTGGCAGGATAGCCACTCACGTACGTCTGCCACTGCTCCCGACCAGCATAGCACAACAGCTCCATTATCCCGCCCTCATCCAGGTCGTCTAACGAGTCAGCGAACGCACTGGCGAATGGATGTCCTGGCCCACTCACGACCCCTTGCTTGGCGTCGTCCCGGTCTATTTTCAGGACGTTCTGACGGCGGTATGGGAGCTCGCCTGGTGGGAATTGCTGTTCGGAAAGTGGCTCCCAGGTCACTGTTGCCGACTCGGTGTCGGTAGCCTGCCGAAGAGACACCTGCCCAGAATCCATTGTTCGTAAAACTGGGCATACGGTCAGTAATAAAACTCGGGGGCTGGAGTTACGATATGAAAACAAG
>CAZFOF010000267.1:2968-3299 GCA_964520265.1 uncultured Halobacteriales archaeon
ATCTTGAAGGGTTTGAGGCTTAGTTCATGGATAAGTCCCACCCTCAAAGCGCCGAAGGCGCTTAGGGTGGGGTAGTTGACTGGTTGTCAGGCGTGGCGGAAGGCAATCTGCCGAGTCTTATATGATTGACTGGATGGCGTCGCGCGCCGTTTCGAGTTTGGCGGCGTCGTCATCGGTCAGGTGGTCGCTATCGATTCCGATGAGGATCGTGTGCACGCCAGCGAGAATCGGTCGTACGTTGTGCCCGGTCTTGTCGGTGCCCGTTGAGGTACTGTGCATCGTGAGAGGACGCGGTGCTGACGCTCATTCATGTCCAGGTTCGAATCGTGAT
>CAZFOF010000268.1:0-3293 GCA_964520265.1 uncultured Halobacteriales archaeon
GCCGGAACTCGATGCGTGCGCTCGCGTCCTCCGCCGACGCGCCGTCGAACACCGGCCGAACCCACCGCCAGTAGCTCCCGTGCTTGTGTCGGAAGTGCGCAAAGCGGTCGTCGAACCGTGTCCCGGTCGTGACCCTCGCAGGCACGATACAGCGGTCGTCAGCGATGGCGTCGATAGCATCATCGACCGTCTCGAAATCCGGCGGGAAACACACTTTCGGCGGTTGCTCGTCTTCCGGCGGCGGGTTCAGCACCGACTCGAAGATACCGATTCGATTCTCCATGTGTGCCGCCGCGACGATTTCGGCGTCCGGTGCGTCGTCGTAGAGGTCAGGCGGGAAAAACGGGGAGTTCACCCCCAGGGCCAGCAGTGGCCCGGCCACGCGCAGCGCATACCGGAAGTACTCCGGCAAGTCCGGTGCGTGTGGCACCTGGTAGTGGGGCTGTATCGAGGTGATGAGACTCTCCGGCATCACGGTGTCGGCTTCGAGGCTGACGTGGGGCGCGTCGATTGCCAACCGGGAGGGGTACTCCGTGTTCGCCATCGCGTGATACCGTACGGAATCGCTCATGTTCGTCCCGATACGAATCCCGTCTTGCTCGATGGAGTCGGTGAGATACTCCGTTGCTGTCTCGCCAGTCGGTGGAATCGTCCACATCCCGTCGGCAACCAATTGCAGGTCTTCGACGTTGGTTTTCTCCTGTGCCGGCGCGACGTGAGCCTGGAGTTCCTTCTCCTGTGCGACCAGTCCGTACCGGGTCAACGGCTCGGGACTCGTCTGCATCTCCGCGTTGTGCAACCCCAACTCTTTCTCGAAGCCGATGAGTCCGAGCAGATTTCGGGGCATCCGCCGCAGGCTGTCCGTGCGCTTGTCGACGCCGTACAACTCCAGTTCCAGTCCGACCAGTGCCTGGGTGTTGTCAAACGTCCCCGCCCGCACCTCGTCTTTCAACGTCTCGGCCTCCGCGCGTGCTCGCTCCCGGAACGTCTCCGCATCGACCGAGAGCACCTCTTTGACGCGTGCAGCCAGTTCCGAGCCCGACATATACCGCCTCTTTTGCTGGCCACTGATTTGAAAGCCCCGCTCACTCCAGCGCCGCGAGCGGGACGACGACAACCGGCCACTCGCTGTCTGTAAGCAGCGCACGGACGGTTTCGCCGGGTGCCTCGCCGCTGGTTGCAGGGTCACCCCGTCGCGGCCCGACGACGAGTTCGTCGACCGCTTGCTCACGGGCCACTGTCCGAATCACCTCGGCTGGCGTTCCCTCCTTTTCGAGTGTCTCGACTGTCGGTGCCGGCAACCGCGTCCGTGCGACGTTCGTCGCATCGCCCGGGTCACGATTGTCGAGTTCCGGCTCTGCAACTGCCAGCACCGTCACTTCGTCGTCGCCGTCCAGTCGTCCCTGCAGATAGTCACAGGCTGCTGCGGTCGTGTGCACCGACGACGTTGCCACGAGTACGTGCGTCATTCGCTCGGTGGTTGGCGCGACCGAGGTATGTATCCAGTGGACAGTGTGGGCGCAACATCTATGTACGACGACTTGTTCCGGCTAAGAGTGACCGACGATTCCGTGGCTGCCGGCGGAACGTACACACTGCTGGTGGAACTGCCGACGACGTCGACAATCGAAGTTGGAGCACTTGGCGAGTTCGAATTCGAACCCGGGTGGTACGCCTACACGGGCAGTGCCCTCGGTTCCGGTGGCTTCTCGCGTGTCGACCGCCACCAGGAACTCGCCGCCGGCGCGCGTGACACCCGCCACTGGCATATCGACTATCTGCTTGGCCATCCCGCGGCGACTCTGGATACGGTGATTCGCTCTCACGGTGCCGACATCGAATGCGCTGTTGCATCGACGCTCGACGGCGGCTCGATACCTGCGTTTGGCTGCTCCGACTGTGACTGTCTCTCCCATCTTCATTACGGCCCCCAGCGTGCCGTACTACTCGACGACATCCACACCGCTCACAACTCACTCTGTGGGACAACCCGCCAGCCAGAGGAGTAAACTGGGTGGGCTGTCACGGTGTGTTGACATTCGCCTCGGGTACTGTAAATCGACTGAGGCCAACAACTGGAAGCACGAGAACTCCACGTCGTTCGCCACGCACAATTCGACTCCACGGCTAATTGTTACACTACTTGTGAAGTTGCAACAGAAGTAGTCCATCCTGGATTCGAACCAGGGTCGAAGCCCCCAGAAGGCTTCAGGATTGGCCGCTACCCCAATGGACTGCGCTCATTTGCCAGCATGGCATGAATCTACTTATGTGTGTCGTAACGGTCTGGAGTCGGCTTCTCGAAGTGTTCGTCTCGGTGGCAGTTTGCGCATAGGAGAACACACTTTTCGATTTCATCCCGAATCTCGCGGAGTCTGTAACTGAACGACACCATCTCTCCAATCCCCATCTGCTTTTCATTTTCGTGATGAAAGTCGAGACAGTGTGGGTCAGTGACCGAACACCGCTGGCACCCATCGCTCTCATTCTTGTACGACAGGAGCCATTCACGCCGCTCTTTCCGGGCGCTTTGCTCCGGCAGCTCGGAAGCATCAATTGCCCCCTCTTTAGAAGCTTCACTCAGATTCGAAGCTTTACTGTGCGCTTTCCGGTGACAATTTGCACAGAGGACGAGACACCGGTCGATCTCTTCTCGAATACTGTCTTTCGAGTGGCCGTCATTTACCATCTTGGAGACGCTCTTGTCCTTTTTATTGGGATGATGAAAGTCGAGGGCAGGTGGACGAGATTCGCCACACTGGCTACATTCGAATTCGTCGCGTTTGAGCTCGTAGAACCATCTGTGCAGTGACTGCCGTCGCTTTTCTTTTATTTCGATTCGATGTTGCCGATTCTTGTAGTACCACCGCTGCTGACTGGTGAGTTCTTTCCATTCCTTTCCTGTGGGAATCTCCACTCCGTCCGGTTTCGGCTGTATGTCTCTCCCGCCGTTCTCGTCTTGCTCGAACGTTTTCAAACCGGCGGCTTCCTTTGCGGCGTTCCACCCTCCAAATTTACGCGTGATAGTCGTCGAGGCTGGCGTTACGTCCATCTTCTCGTACTCCGCCTTCGTAGGCGATTTGCCGAGGCGATTTGCAGCCTCACGCAACGCTGCGATGCAGTCCGCGTCGCTCGTCTGCATACTCGATTCGACTGCAGGCATACCTATACGAGCCTGCCATAGAGTGGAACTGAAATCTTATACGGGAAGGCGATACTGCCACCGAGCGGGACACTCTGGTACCACAAGCACCACTCCGCACAATCCTTTTTCAGATGCCGTCCGTTCCATC
>CAZFOF010000269.1:0-3293 GCA_964520265.1 uncultured Halobacteriales archaeon
CATCGGTATCTACGGGCTGGACGTGACGGTCAATCTCGTCCGGCCGGGCTACCGGGTGGCAAAGCGCGACAAGGCCTCGCGGCCGATTCCGTCGACCCACCGTCTCAATGTCGACGACGCGGTGGCCTTCGTTGAGCACACTTTCGACGTGGAGGTCGACCAATGAGCGAGAGCGAGACAGACACAGACGACGAACAGGAGCGCACCGGCGAGCAAGCCGCGAAACGGACGGGACAGCTACGAGCGTGTCAGCGTTGCGGGCGTGAACAGGGACTTGTCGGCAAGTACGACATCTACCTGTGCCGGCAGTGCTTCCGCGAGGTGTCTCGAAGCATGGGATTCAAGAAGTACTCATGACAGGAACAGACCCACTCGCCAACGCGCTCTCGGCGCTCAACAACGCAGAGAGTGTCGGGCATCTCGACCAGACAGTACAGCCCGCATCGAACGAAATCGGCAGCGTCCTCGAGGTCTTTTACGACCGCGGGTACATCGACGGCTTCCAGTACGTCGACGACGGCAAAGCCGGGTCGTTCGATATCGAACTGAAAGGAGCAATCAACGAATGTGGCCCGGTCAAGCCACGCTACTCCGCGACAGCCGACGAGTACGAAAAATGGGAGAAGCGATTCCTCCCTGCCCGTGACTACGGGACACTCGTCGTCACGACCTCACGTGGCGTCATGAGCCACTACGAGGCCCGCGAGGAGGGCGTCGGCGGCCAGGTCATCGCGTACGTATACTAACAATGCCACGAACAGCACTCGAGACACCGGACGAGGTGAGCGCAGAGTTGGATCATCTCGACCTCACCGTTGAAGGACCGAACGGCAGCGTCACACGCCGCCTCTGGTATCCGGATATCTCGGTCGACGTCGACGACAGTGAAATCGTCATCACGAGCGATGCCGAGGACGCCAAGACGCGATCGACGATTGGCACGTTCGAAAGCCACATCCGCAATATGTTCCACGGCGTGACCGAGGGCTGGGAGTACGAGATGGAAGTCTTCTACTCTCACTTCCCGATGCAGGTCAACGTGGAAGGTAACGAGGTCGTCATCGAGAATTTCCTCGGTGAGAAGGCCCCGCGGCGTACCGAGATTCACGGCGATACGGAGGTCACAATCGACGAAGAGCAGGTGACGCTCTCTGGACCGAACATCGAAGACGTCGGACAGACTGCTGCAGATATCGAGCAGTTGACGCGCGTCAAGGACAAGGACGTTCGCGTCTTCCAGGACGGCGTCTACATCACACAGAAACCGAACCGAGGTGACGCCTGATGGCAGACGACGAACCTGAAGAGGAAGAAGTCGCATTCGAGGACTCCGAGGAGGAGGCCGATGCACAGACCGACGACGAACAGCCAGCCGAGGAAACCGAAGCAGAAGACGTCGAAGCAGACGACGACGTCACGGCCGAGGCAGACGAGGCCGAGACCGAAGACGAGGAAGCAGACGACGACACGCCGACCGAGTTGACCGATATCAGCGGTGTCGGTGACTCCAAGGCAGATGCCCTCCGAGATGCCGGCTACGAGACGGTCGACGACATCCGGACGGCCAGCCAGGACGACCTGGCAGACGTCGACGGTGTCGGGATGGCACTCGCCGCCCGTATCAAAGCCGACGTCGGCGACCTCGAAGTCAGCGAAGAAGTCGAGGCAGAGGTCGAAGACGAGGCCCCTGAACCCGAAGAAGACGAGGAAGTCGAGACGGAACTGCAGCCCCGCGGGCTGGTCGACAAGACCCCGGAGCTGGACGAGGAGGCCGAACGCCTGCTCACCCAGCGCCGCCGCGAAGGCAAACCGCAGTTCAACCGACAAGACCACCACAAGAAAAAGCGCGTCGGCACCTCGTGGCGACGCCCCCGCGGACAGCTCTCGAAGCAGCGCCGCGGCGTCAAAGGCAAAGGCGACACCGTCCAGGCGGGCTTTCGTACCCCCACGGCGGTTCGTGGACTCCACCCCTCGGGCTTCGAGGAAGTGCGCGTGCACAACACCGACGACCTCGAGGGCGTCGACGGCGACAGCGAGGCAGTCCGTATCGCCTCCAAAGTCGGCGGCCGCAAGCGCGAGCGCATCGAAGACAAAGCAGTGGACAAGGGCATTCGTGTCCTGAACCCCACGTACGAGGAGGTCGAAGTCGATGACTGACCTGAGTGCACAGAAGCGACTCGCTGCCGACGTGCTCGACGTTGGGGAGAACAAGCTCTGGTTCGACCCCGAAGCACAGGGTGACATCGCCGAGGCCATCACGCGAGAGGATATCCGCGAACTGGTCGACGACGGCATCATCCGTGCCGAGGAACCCAAGGGCAACTCCCGCGGTCGCGCACGCGAACGACAGCAAAAGCAGTCGTACGGCCACCAGACCGGTGCCGGTTCCCGTCGCGGGAAAGCCGGCGCACGGAAAAACGAAAAGCAGGACTGGGAATCGAAAATTCGCGCACAGCGCAATCATCTGCGCGAACTCCGTGACGAGGACGGCCTCGACGCCTCCACCTACCGTGACCTCTACAACAAGGCCGGTGGCGGCGAGTTCGACTCCGTCGCGGACTTACAGCGCTACATTGACGACAACTACGGTGAACAATAATGGCGACAGGACCACGATACACGGTGCCGATGCGGCGTCGCCGCGAGGCCCGAACAGATTACCATCAGCGGTTGCGCCTGTTGAAATCCGGCAAGCCACGCCTTGTCGCTCGAAAGAGCAACAGCCAAGTCAGGGCGCAGCTGGTCGCAGTCGGCCCACAGGGCGACAGAACACTGGCAGCCGCAGAATCCAACGACCTTGCCGAGTACGGCTGGGACGCGCCGACGAGCAACATGCCCGCGGCGTATCTCACCGGCCTTCTGGCGGGACTGCGGGCCATCGAGGCCGGCGTGGAGGAAGCGGTACTGGACATCGGACTGAACTCCCCGACGCCGGGGAGCAAGGTCTTTGCAGTACAGGAAGGCGCAATCGACGCTGGCCTGGAGATTCCACACAACGATTCGGTGCTCGCGGAGTGGCCGCGAACACGCGGCGAACACATCGCCGAGTACGCCGAGTCGCTCGACGAGGAACTCTACAGCGGCGACTTCGACGCCACGGAACTGCCCGCACACTTCGACGATCTGCGGGAGACACTACTGGAAGGTGACATCGAACTATGAGTGCTGACAACGGATGGGAACCACAGACGCGGCTCGGCAAGAAGGTCGCAGACGGCGAAATCGAATCGATGCGGGAGGCATTGAACGCCGGGCTACCGTTGAAAGAGCCCGAAATCGTCGACCAGCTCGTC
>CAZFOF010000270.1:0-3273 GCA_964520265.1 uncultured Halobacteriales archaeon
CGACCGCACGCCTTCGTGCGGTCAGTCCGGTACTGACGTACAGCAGTCCGTATGAGATTACTCTTCGTCCATGGCCTCGCTTGCGATGTGTCGGCCGCGAGCTTTCAGTTTCACCTGACGGCGAACCCGCCGTTCTTCGAGGATTCCCTGTTCGATGAGCTGGTCGAAGGTTTCCTCGATTTCGTCGACATCCAGCCCGACGAACTCGGGAATCTGAAACGGCGAGACGCCGGAGTACAGCGCCATCAAGACCTCGTTTTCCCGGTCTGAGAGTTCGACGTCGGTGGTGTTTTTCTGCTCGCCTTTCCGCAAGAGCGAGGCGAGGACGTGGACATGCTGGGGGTTGCCCGAGACGTTCGTCTGTACCGCAGTCGATTCTTCGGTGTGTTCGACCTCGATGATGAGGCGTTCTTCGCCCATCACCTCCTGTTCGTTTTGCTCGACACTGCCAACGTCGTCGATGTGAACCTCCACGAACTGTCCAGAGGCAAGCGCCAGGTCGACTTCGCCGTCATCGATTTTCAGCCGCCCCTTCTCCCAGTCGTTGTTCTGGACGACGCCACCTTCCACGGCGGGGTGTTTCGCGAGGATGACCTCCTGGTCGAGAATCGCGCGGTAGAGCGTCTGCTCGAACTCGGTGTGGTTCTGTGGCGAGACGAGGGTGACATCGCCACCCATCTGCAGTGAAATGTAACTGGAGACCTGCGCGAGTGGCTGGCTGGCGTCCTCTCTCCCTCTGATGCTCCGGATGCGTGAGAGGGGTATCGTCCGTTTGCCCTCGTTGCTGACGAGGACAATCCGCTTCGTCGAGAGGAGGATTCGACCACCGATCCACTCAACGTCGGGCACCTTCCGGCCGTCTTTGACAACCTGCGCGAACTGCCCGCGCTGGTCTGCGATTTTCTGTTCACCCTCACTCATTGCTAACTGCGCTGTGCGTCGATTTGGGACGCTGCTGTATTAACAATTCGGCCGCCCGCCTCACGTTCCGGAGTGACCACCAAGCTTCGACAGTGCTGAAAAGGCCTTCTGTCGCACCTGCTCGTCCTCGGTGTCGTCGAGGAGTTTCTCGATGCGGTGGCCAGTCTCCGTATCACCGACTTTCCCCAGCGTGAAGACGGCGTGTCCCCGTGCCGTACTGTCGGCGTCCGTATCCTCGGCGACTTCGAGCAGTGTCCGTTCGACGTGGTTGCCGCCGATTTTGGCGAGACTCGTCGCCGCGAACTGCTGGGCCATCTGCCCGCCGTCCGTCAGCACCTCCACGAGTGCGTCGATGGCGTCGTGGTTTTGCTGGTCGTCCATCACGCGGCCGAGCAGCCAGGCGGTGTTGCGAACCTGTGCGGCCTGTGTGCTCTCGCGCAGAATCTCCACCAGCGGTTCCACGACGGTGGCGTCGTCGGTCGCCGAGAGTTGTTCGACGACCGTCTCGCGAATCTCGTGGCTCTTGTCCGTCGGAACGTTCGAGAGCAACTCGATGAGCGAGTAGACCGCAGTCCGTCGAACCGCAGAGGCATCGTCGCCAAGCGCCTCGATGAGCGCCTCGACCGGGCGGTCGTTCTCGAAGTTCCCAAAGCCGGAGACGGCGATGCGTCGCACCCGGTCGTCGCTGTCGTCGTACAGTTCAAGCAGTGCCTGGAGTGCCTGACGGTTGCCGATGCGACCCAGCGCCTCGGCGGCTTCGAGACGAACACCGGCGACCGGGTCGCCGAGCAGTCCGGACAGTGGCTCCGTCGCCCGCTGGTCACCGATGACGCCACAGGCCCGCGCCGCACGAGCGCGAACCCGCGGGTCGTCGTCGTCGAATACCTTGGCCAGTTCCGGCACAGCGTCGCTCTCTTCCAGGTCACCCAGTGCGTTTGCTGCGGCCATCCGGAGTTCCGGAATCTCGGCAGACAGCGCTTTCATGAATGCTTTGGCTTTGACCCAGTCAGCGGCATCGTCGTCGATGTCGACGGCGGCCATCGTCGTCAGCAGTTTCTCCAGTGCGTCCTGTCCGAGTTTGTTCAACGCGTCGATGGCTTCCGCAGCGACCTGTCCGTCGGCCTCGTCGGCGGTCTGTACGAGCGCGTTGATGATGTCGTCGCGGTCGTCGTGGTCGTCGAAGCCGCCCAGCATCTCGGCTGCGCGCCGGCGAACGCGCTCGTTCTCAGAACGCCGAAGTGCCCCGATAAGTTTCTGGGCATCGCCGTTGCGCTCGTACTCGTAAAGCGACATTGTCTGGGATACGGACGGCCCGCAATTAGGTTCGTCGGTAGATGCGGTGCTGTTTGTGCACCGGTTCGAAGTCATCCCGACAGGTAGTCGGTAGCGTCTCCGTCATCCCAATCATCAGGTAGCCGCCGGGGTGCAGCGAGCCACCGATGGTCTCGAAAATCGGGGTTTTGAAGTCCGAGTCGATGTAGATGAGGAGGTTCCGACAGAGCACGAGGTCGAAGTCCCGTTTCGGGTCGCCGCGAATGAGGTCGTGTTGCTCGAAGGATACCTTGGTTTTGACCCGGTCGCGGACGCTGAACGTGTCGCCGTCCTGGTCGATGTACGCCGAGTAGTCATCGAGTGGCTCCAGTTCCTCCGCGATGTCGGTCGTCTGGGACGTCTCGTACTCGCCGCGGCGGGCCTCCTCCAGAATATCCGGATTGATGTCTGTCCCGGTAATCTCGACTGCACGGTCGTTAATGTCCGAGTCGTCGAGTGCCAGCATCGCGATGGAGTAGGGTTCGCGGCCGTCGGCACACGGGGCCGACCAGATGCGAACCCGGCGGTTCTCCTCGGTCAACTCACGCAACACCAGGCGGAGTTTCTCCCAGGCATCCGGGTTGCGAAAGAAGCCGGTGACGTTGATGGAAAGTGAATCCAGCAGTGCGTCCTGTTCGTCGTCGTCTCTCTGGAGGAGTTGCTTGTACGTCCGATAGTCGTCGACATCCGTCCGACGCATCCGCGCGGTGATTCGCCGGTCGAGATAGGAGTTGTTGTAAAACCCCGACTCGAAATCCATCTCGTCCTCGATGTAGGTGAGGAGTTCGGTGAATGCACGCTCGTCGCTTCGATTCATAGAGTTACCACATCGAGAATGTGCACGATGTTTCCGTCACCGAGCACTGCCGTGCCGGAGAGTCCGGGTGTCCCGCTGAGGATGCCCTCAAGCGGTTTGACGACGACTTCCTCCTGTGCGTTGACCGAGTCACACTTCAGCGCGACCTGCCGTTCGGACTCGCGGATGCGAACGAGCATGCCGCCGCCCGGTTCGTCGAGTTCCTCGAGTTCGACATCCTCGCC
>CAZFOF010000271.1:0-3252 GCA_964520265.1 uncultured Halobacteriales archaeon
TCCTCAGTTGCACTCGGTGCCGTCGCCGTGGTCGTTCTCCTGGCAGGCTGTCTGTCGGGCACAGGCGTCGGTCAACCACAGTCACCCACGTCCAACCCCGCAAATGACACCTCAATACCGATCGGCAACTCCCTCCAGTCGGGTGAGAACTGCGTCAACGGTGTCTCCTTCTACGGGCTGAACGGCCCCGGTAACAGCCTGTGGGCACCGGATACAGTCGTCATCGGCTACACGGCGCCGGCCAATGCGAGTCTCCTCTTCGTCGCCTTCGAAGATGGCAACGCCATCGGCACGACGCACGTCACGACCACGAACCTCGACCACGCGGTCGTCGCTGACGGTGACGGCATCCCGCTCGACCGACCGGCGAGTGGCTCACACACGATTCGCGTCGGTGTCTACGCCGACACCAATGGCAACGGCGAGTTCGATGCCGGTACCGACCGACCGTGCCGTACCGATGGCGAGCCGGTCGAGGCAGGCCCCCGTCGCATCAACTTCAGTGCGTTCGACGCTGGACACGCTTCGCCGACGCCGGCCAAGACGCCACCCCAAGAGAACTCGTGTCCCCCCGCCGAAAACCTCTCTGTGCGGGCATTGCCCCAACAACCGTCGACGCTGACCAACGAGACCGCTGTGGCGTTCGCAAGTGCCTACGAGGAGGCGATTGTCTGGAACGACCACCTCGACAACCAGACACTCTCGATGGACGTCAGCGTCTCGAACGCGACGGTCGTCGACCGGACTGCATCGGGCTACATCGTCCATCTAGAGGGTGGCCTCGGAACCGAGACGTGCCACGACGGCGCACACGTTGCCGGTGACGGCCTCATCAACGCGAACTACTTTGTCAACGATACAACTGCCGTCCGTCTCCAGCACCCTGACAGCGTCACTGCCGACCCGCGCGAGCGCGGAACGGTCGTCGAACGCTGGGAGCGTTCCACCGGCGAGTGAAGACCCCACCCGAATGCGCCGTGTCGCGCCGTGACACAAACGACTGTTTGTCCCAACAGTACCCGTTTGTATGCAGGCACTCACGTCCGAATGTGAACAGACGCACGTTCCTCGCGACGGGACTGGCAAGCGCCGGTCTCGCCACAGCCGGGTGTTCCAGCGTTCTCGGTAGCACGGTCGCACTGACAGTCGAGACGACCGAACAGCAAGACGACGGTCGCGAGAAGTATCTCATCTGTCGCGATGGTGACCAGACCCTCTTGAGAGTCGGCTTCGACCAGCGCCAGGCCCAACAGTCTCCCACGGATAGTTTCGGGTTTCGTATCACGGCCTCCCACGACGACACCAAAATCGAGTCCTTCCGGTTCGACCTGCGTGCGCCCCAGACATCGGTCGACCCGCCAGCAGAGATATACCTCAAAGCCCCCTCGGGCGGGCTCTGGCCGGATATCACCTTCCGGGATGTCGAGAATAGCTGGACGCGCATCGAAGTCACCGACACCGGCGACCTCGGCGATGGAACGCTGGGAGTTGACACGCGCATCGACCCCGTCAGTGTCCCTGTCACCGAAATCGGCATCCGCGTCGAGATGCGTCTCTCCTCGACTGAGGGACGGCGCACCTACACGCTCGATACGTCGACTCAGTTCGAGCCGGTCATCGAGCAGTCCTAGCGTCTCAGGAGAGCGTTCACTCGCTGTCGTCGTCTCTGTCCGTCGGGACACCGCAGAGGTCGCCGTGTTCCATCCGTTTCGCGCGGAGGTACCGCACCCGCCAGCGGTTGGCGTCGTCGCCAAAGTCGGCTTCGCGAATGTCTTCTGTCCGGCCGTCCGCGACGGCGTCGATGATGTGCTCGATTTGCTCCTTTTCGCTTGGTGTGAGATCGAACTCGTAGGTCTGGGACTGCTCGCTTTCCAGGCGGGTGAACTGCCGCGCCGCCGAGATGACGAGCGAGCAGGGTTCCCGACACGGGAAGGTGCCGTCGCCGCCGTCGGCGTCGAGACTCGTCTCTTCGTCGTAGTCCCACTCACGGCGTTTGAGACACTGTGAGTCGTCACAGCAGGCACTTGCCACGCGCTCGACGTGGTCGTGACCGTCGCCCCTGTCCCACGTCTCGATGACGCCGTAGATGCCGGTCTGGCGTGCCATCGTCTCTTTCCAGTGGCTGATGTCGAGGTCGCCTTCCCGTTCGCGATGCCAGTTTGCGATGGTTGCTGGATACATCGCTTCGACGGCACGAACGAGGTCGGCAGGCGAGCAGTCGACGAACACCCAGCCAGTCTGCAGCGTCGGTGCCGTCGAGAGCGGGCGGTAACTGCCGTCGTCGTCGTGTTTCGCGATGGTTCGCGCGTCCAGCGGGTCGGTGTGGACAGCGAGGTCGTCGATGTGCGTGTCGGCGTCGTCGGCGTGCCGGAGTTCGTAGACGCGGCGGCCAGCCTCGACACTCTGTGCGCGGATGCGGAGTTGTCCCCACTCGCTGACGATACCCTCTTGCAGTCGCTCGCGGTGCTCTGTGACGCTCTCTCCTTCGCCGCCTTCGACCCAGCGGAGGAAGGCCAGTCGGTCGGTCGCATCGGGGACGACGTGTTCCCAGAAGTACCACTCGGTCACGTACGTCTCGTGGCGGCGTGTGGCCGCCCGGAGTTCCTCGTCTGTCAGTCCGTGATACGTCGAGTCCGGAACAGAGAGGTCGTAGCTCTCCCCGTCCGTCGTGACTGTCAGCCAGTCCGTCTCGACGCCGTCGGTTGCCGCCGTCCGCAGCGCCTCGAACTGCTCGGCGTTCATGCTGACTCCTCCAGGTTGGCCGCGTCGACACTGCCGGACTGGACGTCTGCGCCCGCGTCAATCGCTCGTTCGAGGACGACATCCGCAAGCAGTGCCTCCGTGCCGACGGCACCGGCGTACCAGATGCGCTTGTCCTCGACCGTCGCCGGGGTGTCCCACGACCCGTCGTCGTCGGCGATACCCATGTCTTCGGGGATATCTTCCTGTGTGTGGTAGCCGTCGGCGACGAACAGCGGGACGACGACGACCTCGTCGGTCTCGAAGTGGTCGGCGACGTCGTCGATTTCCGGCGGTTCGTCCATGAACAGTGCCTGTACCTCCGCGAAGCGGTCTTGCTCTCGGATGCGGTCGGCGTGGTACTCGACGGCTTTCGCGGAGTTTTCGTTGCGACGCGTGCCGTGACCCACTACCGCGAGACCGACGCCGTCACCGACAGCGGGGTCGCCCGTGACCGACTCAGCGCGGCGGACGATGACATCGCTCATCTCGTCGTGGGTGCCGACGGGGCCA
>CAZFOF010000272.1:0-3241 GCA_964520265.1 uncultured Halobacteriales archaeon
GGCGCGAGGTCGAAGTACCCGCCAGTGTCGGCGAACTCCGTGGTCGCGCTCCCGTCTTCGTCCTCCTGGAAGAGGAAGAACTCGGGTTCGGGGCCGGTGTTGACCGTGTAGCCCATCTCGTGTGCGCGGTCGAGTGCGCTTTTGAGAACACCGCGTGGGTCACCGACGAACGGCTGGCCGGAGCTCGTGTCCATGACATCGCAGATGAGACGAGCGCTCGCGGTGTCGCCGTCACTCCGCCAGGGCAGGATGGCGAACGTCTCCGGGTCGGGTTCGAGACGCATATCCGATTCCTGGATGCGAACGAACCCGTCGATGGACGAGCCGTCGAAGTAGATACCCTCGGTGAACGCCTTCTCGGCCTGCTCGGCCGGGACTGCGACGTTTTTCACCGTACCCCGAATATGCGTAAACTGGAGTCGAAGAAATTCGACGTTCTGTTCGTCAATCTCATCGAGAACCGCCTGTGCCTCCTCGGAAAGAGTGTCTTCCGTCATCTTCTACACCACATATACAACAATCACAGCATAAATAGCCTGTTATTCCAATTAATTTCTCCTCGATAGTAGATAGAGTGGACTTTCGTACTATTTTAATCGGCATTTCGTCCAGCAGTGAGGTGTTTTTCCAATAATGACCATAATTTACAGAATAATTCGATTTTGAGAGTCGTTTCGAGAGAGTATCCTGGAGTTTCTGCGCTGAAAGGCAACAGACAGAGATTCGCCAGCAGTTCGTGGATGGCGGCTACACAGCGCGGTCGACAGCCGCACTCGCCGTCTCGATATCATCGTCGGTCACGTCCCAGTGCGTACAGAACCGAATCGTATGCTCGTCGAAGGGAACGCCGAGGACGCCCTCGTCCTCACAGTCGGCGAGCACGGCCGCTGCCGGTCGGTCTGTCTCGACGATGACGATGTTCGTCTCCGGTGTCTCGACGGAAAGTCCCTCGATACCGCCGAGACCGGCGGCCAGGGTCGCGGCGCGGCGATGGTCGTCGGCGAGTCGTTCGCGGTTCGACAGTGCTTCTAGCCCCGGTGCGGCGACGATGCCGGCCTGTCGCATGCCACCGCCGAAGAGTTTTCGCACGCGGCGAGCGTCCTCAACGAACGACGCCGACCCCGCGAGAATCGACCCGACTGGCGCGCCCAGCCCCTTCGAGAGACAGACCATCACCGAATCAACCGGGTCGACGAACGCACTGGCTGGTACGTCTCGGGCGGCCGCGGCGTTGAACAGCCGTGCGCCGTCGAGGTGTACCGGCACGTCGTGGTCGTGTGCCGCCGCGGCCGCCTCGGCGATTGCATCGACCGACAGTGCAGTCCCGCCCTTGCTGTTGTGGGTGTTTTCGAGTGTGAGCAGTCCGGTTCCGGGCCGGTGGCCGTCGGCCGCGACGAAGCCCTCGTGGACGGCCGCTGGTGAGATGACGCCGCGGTCGTCGCCGTCGATGGGCCGTGTCTGGACGGCGGCGTGCTGTGCGAGACCGGCGAGTTCCCACTTGTAGATGTGACTCTCGCGCTCACAGAGCAGTTCCTGGCCGCGCTCGGTGTGGGTGCGGGCGGCGACCTGATTGCCCATCGTCCCCGACGGGACGAACAGGGCCGCCTCGGTGCCGAGAACGTCGGCGGCACGTTCCTGGAGGTCGTTGACTGTCGGGTCTTCGCGATACACGTCGTCGCCGACCGGTGCGTCGTGGGCGGCCGTGCGCATTGCATCACTCGGGCGTGTGACCGTATCGCTGCGGAGGTCTATCATGCCAGAGGGTTGCCCCCCGAGCGACTAATACTGTCCGTGCCGAGATGAACCGACTGTCCTGGCGACGTGCGCCGGACTATCGAGCGGTACCCGCCACTACGTTTGGCAGGGTAACAGTCCCCGCACGCACTCGCCGCCGGCGAACGGTTTAGGCGGCTGGTAGCCGTCCACACAGTAATGGCCGAGTCGACGGCAGACCGAGAGAGTGAGCCAGACCCGCTGGATTCGGTTCGGCAGTTCGTCGCCATGCCGCGGGACGTGCTGGTGCTCTCTGTCGCGATGCTTGCGTTCAGCCTCAGTTTCCAGATGACGACCCGCTACGTCCCGCGATACATCGAGATACTCGGCGGGAGCGGCCTCGTCGTCGGCCTCTACAAGAGTCTGGGCGACCTCATCGGTGCCGTCTACCCCTATCCCGGCGGTGCTGTCTCCGACCGCATCGGCTCCCGAAGTGCGCTGACGGCCTTTGGCTTCGTCTCCGCGCTTGGCTTCGTGTTCTGGCTGGTCGCGCCCGGCCTCACCATCACGGTGGGTGCCATCACCGTTCCGGGCTGGGTGTGGATTTTCGTCGGTCTCTTTCTGGTGCAGGCATGGAAATCGTTCGGGCTGGGAGCGACCTTTGCCGTGGTCAAACAGAGTACGGAACCACAGCATCTGGCCGCTGGCTTCGCGTCGACGGAGACGTTCCGACGCGTCGGCTTTCTGCTCGGCCCACTCGCCGCGACTGTCCTCTTTGCGAGTGCCGCCTCGTTCGTCATCGGATTCCAGGCGATTCTCGGCGTCGCTGTCGTCGTCGCCGTCGCCGGCACCATCGTCCAGCACTATCTGTACAACGCCAGCGAGGACACCATCGGAAAGTCCTTTGAAGGAATCGCTGGCATCCGGCGTGACTTCCGGGAGATGCCCGACCCGCTTCGACCGCTGTTGCTCGGCGATACGCTCGTCCGCTTTGGCAACGGGATGGTCTACGCGTTCGTCGTCCTCGTCATCACCGACATCTGGCAACTGGAAGCGACGCTGTTCGGGCTCACGCTCAACCCCGCCGCATTCTTCGGAATCCTCCTCGCCATCGAGATGGTCGTCGCACTCGTCTCGATGTATCCCGTTGCCCGACTGGCCGAGCGCACGGGATTGAAACCGGTCGTCGCCATCGGCTTCGTCGTCTACGCCGTCTTCCCGATTGTGCTCATCTCGGCACCACAGGACCCACTCGTCGTCGGCGCGATTTTCGCCTTTTCTGGTCTCCGATTTGCGGGACTGCCCGCTCACAAGGCGCTCATCGTCGGCCCGGCACAGCAAGACACCGGTGGGCGCGTCACCGGGACGTACTACCTCCTGCGCAACACCCTCGTCATCCCCAGTGGCGTCGCCGGCGGCCTCCTCTACGAGTTCGACCCGACCATCGCCTTCGGCGTCGCCACCGTCGTCGGTCTGCTCGGAACCGTCCTCTTCGTCGTCTTCGGCGAAGAGTTGTCAGCCTACGCCT
>CAZFOF010000273.1:0-3176 GCA_964520265.1 uncultured Halobacteriales archaeon
GGTACCCAGCGACTCGAAGAAATAGCCCAGTTCGACGGCGATGTAGCCACCGCCGAGGATGACCAGATGCTCTGGTTGCTCGCGGAGGTACAGCGCGTCAGCACTCGTCAGATAGTCGACTTCGTCGAGACCGTCGATTGGCGGGACGAGCGGGCGACTCCCCGCGGCGACGACAACCTTCTCGGCGCTGATGCGTTCGCCACCCACCTCGACGGTGCGTTCGTCGACGAAGACGGCCTCGTCGTTGTACAGCGTGAGGTGGTCTTTCTCGCGGTAGCTGTCTTCCATGCCTTCGGCCAGACTCGACAGCGTCTCGTCCATCTCGTCGACGATGGCCGCAAAGTCCACGTCCCCGAGCGTGGCGTCGATGTGGAACTCGTCTGCCTCGCGCACGTTATTTGCGGCCGTCGCGGCCTGAATGAGCATCTTCGAGGGGTTACAGCCACGGTTCAGACAGGTGCCGCCAAGTTTGCCTTTCTCGATGAGTGCGGTCTCCAGTCCGGCGTCGGCAGCGGCCGCCGCGACGTTGTTGCCGGTGCCGCCACCGACGACGAGCACGTCGTAGTCGGCCATCTACAGTTCCTCCCCGTGTTCACTGCTCCACTCGACCATCTCCGTGATGACGCCGTCGAGTGCCTCACCGCGATCGGTCAGCGTGTACTCGACACGGACGGGCTGGTCGTTGAGCAGTTCCCGCCCGACCAGTCCGGCCTCTTCGAGGTCTGAGAGACTCTCCGAGAGCATCTTCGAGGAGATACCGTCGACGCGGTCTTTCAGCGCGCTAAAGCCCAGTGGCCCCTCGGTCAGCAGGTAGTAGACCAAAATTGGGTGCCACTTGCGCCCGACGATGTCCTGTATCCCGTGGAGCAACGTCTCCGCATCGGTAAACAGCGGTAGTTGACCTGCGGTTCTCCCCTCCGCCCAGTCGGCGGCTCTGTGGTGTTCAGAACTCATTATGTATCGGTGACGGGAGGTAACCGTGTTAAGGCATCTCTGACTGGCGACCTGTCCCCACATCACCGACAGATATTTATACTAGTTATCGCTGTCCGGCTGTCGGTGTTCGCGGAACTGTTCCCAGAACACCTCTTGGAGGCCTTCGGAGTAGTCCGCATCGAGGTAGTCCTCTTTCGTGAGATTCGCCTGTTCGATGAGTGATGCAGCCTCGCCAGCCCAGACGTAGAAGCCGGTCAGCGTCTCTCGGCGCATCTCTTCGAGGTCGATAGAGTGATAGACGTTGACGAAGCCCCCGCCCTCGCGGTTGAGTTGTGTCTTCGTCAGGAGGCCGATTTCCGCCAGGTCGTTCAGATACGTCCGGATGGTGCTCTCGTCGTAGTCCAGTTGCTCTGCCACCTCGCCCGGCGACAGCGGCCCTTCGCCGATGACACAGAGACAGATGTCGAGACCGGCTTCGGGCAGTCCGAAGGCGTCGCGGAGCACCTTCCGGAGTTCCGGCGGTCTGACTGTCATCTCGACGTCCGTGACTCGCTCCATGGTTTCGCCGTGACAGGTCATCCCCCCATCGCAATCCTGCATCGACAGCACGGTGTTGTGACAGTCCTGACAGCGATAGATGGCGTACGGGCGGCTTTCGAGGTCGATGTCGGAACCGTCCCCCTGGGTAGGAAACGGGGACTCGGCGTTCTCGTTGTCGGTCATGATGACTGCCCGTTCCGGGGCTGTCTCAGATTGCAACGGCAGAGGGCAAAATAGTACCGCCAGTTCAACAATCGGTATCGACGATTATCAACTCGGGATTCTCGATGTCGAGTGCGAGCAGTTCGTGAGCCGTCACTGTCGGACGGTAGCCATCACCGGCGACTACCAGCAGGTCACACTCCTCCAGTGTCGCCAGTTTCTCGGTGACTGTACTCGCATTACAGTCGACTGCCCCAGTGAGTTCTTCCGGTGTGACGGGACGCTCATCGTCCTCGTAGCGGGCGACGACCGCTTGCAACAGTTGGTAGTTCGTTGGTTCCATCTTCTCTCGACCCACGCACCAGCGGCTACTCGAACAGTCACCACCGAACGTACAAAACCCCATCTTACGCTAGCCTTACCGCGTTACCAGACGGGACGGAACGACAGCGCCTAGACGACACCTGCGCCGAGGAACCCGCCGAGGGCGACACCGTAGACCAGGTGAAAGAGCAGGAACTGCCCTACCTGTTTGGGTTCGGGTTCCAGCGCCAGCACGACGTTCATCCAGAAGACGGCGGCACCGACAAACAGGACGAAGCCGTACCCGACGCCGACGCCCAGTGCCGTCGTCAGCGCGACATCGCCGAAGCCGGCCACTGGCAGAGCTACTGCCAGCACTGCCCCGGCGACGACACCGTAGAACATGTGTAACAGCATGCCCGGCATCATGTACTCGTCCGGTTCGCCGTCGCCGATGTACTTCGACCAGAACAGTGCCGTCGGTGGCGGTGAATCGTCGCCCAGTCCCATCATGAACATCGTCATGACAATCGTTGCAGCCAGTCCGCCGACGAGTCCGCCGATGAGTGTAATCTCGACCATTGTGTATCACCAGAGTGCTGGGTCGTCCCAGTTACCCTACGTAACCCTGAGAACGTCTATCCGTATAACATCTAGCTGAACTGAGATAAACTCGGTAACTGGTCGGTAATCGGATGTGAGGTGAGCCACTGGTAACCGGGTAACTGCACCGTTCGCTGACACTGATACGTAACCGGCCCGTTGACAGAGACGATGCTTGAACAAGGGAGAGAAGCGCCGGGTTTTCAGCTTCCTGGGACAGACGAACCGAGTGGCACACCCCAGGAGTACAGTCTCAGAGATGCGCTGGAGGACGGACCTGTCCTCATCAATTTTTATCTCTTCGATTTCCATCCCCAGTGTACCGACCACATCTGTTCGCTCCACGATATGTCGTGGTTCGAATTCGACGACCGGCTCACTCTCTTTGGTATCTCGACCGACCGCACGTTCAGTCACTCGGAGTTCGCCAGCCAGGAAGGGTTGCAGTTCCCTCTGCTGTCGGACAGCGACGGCGAGGTTGCCGAACGCTACGGCGTCCTCTACGACGAGTTCAAAGGACACAAGCGGATTGCGAAGCGTTCGGTCTTTCTCGTCGGCACAGACCAGGTGGTTCGCTACGCCTGGAGTAGCGACGACCCGACCGACCAACCCCCCTGGCAGGATGTCCACGA
>CAZFOF010000274.1:0-3162 GCA_964520265.1 uncultured Halobacteriales archaeon
CTGGAACATGACGGCGTCGGAGGGCTCGACGACCACAACGTCCCACCCGTCTTCGACCGCCGAAGCGAGACAGTCGACGTTGTGTCGTGCACGCTCGCGGGCCTTCTCGAGAAAGCCCTTCGAGTGGGCCGCGCGCCCGCTGGGGCCGACACCCTCCGCGAGACGGACGTGTACGTCGGCGGCTTCCAGCAGTCGGACGGCGGCCTTGCCGACCGCGGGAGTGCTGTAGTTCGTGTAGGTGTCCGGAAAGAGGAGGACGTGGCCGTGGGCAGCCTCTCGGGAGACTGCGGGGTCGCGGTCGCGGAGCCACCCCGCGAGCGTCTGCCGATGGAAGGTCGGGAGGTCGCGTTCGCGTGCGATGCCGAGAGCGGCCTCGGCGAGGCGACCGGTACCGGGTACCTTCTGTACCCAGTTCGACAGCGGTGCGAAGAAGCTCCCGAGAGCACTGAGTCGGTCGACATCGGCGAAGATGCGGTCGCGAAGCGTCGTGTCACCGCGCTCGTGTGCCTGGTGCTGGAGTTCGGCTTTGAGTTTCGCCATGTCCACTTCGCTGGGACAGTCGTGTGCACAGCCTTTGCAGCCGATACACAATTCCAGCACCTCGGTCGTGAACTCCTCGCTCGTAGGATCGTCGGGAAGATCGCCACTCATAGCCTGCCGGAGCATATTCGCACGGCCTCTGGTGGACGTAATCTCTTCGTCAGCGGCCCGGTAGGTGGGACACATCACATCGCCGGTGGTCTCCTGTGGGCCACGACACCCGCCACAGCCGTGACACAGTTCCACCATCCCCTGCATTCCGTTGTCGTTGTCCCAGTTCAGTTCGGGGTCGAAGCCCAATTCGAAGTCGTACTCGGGCGAAAACCGGAGGTGTTCGGTCATATCGACAGCTCTCGCCCGGTCGGGTGCGTCGGCAGGTCGTTCGGTCGGCCCATCGGAGAGGTAGCCACACACCTGCCCCGGATTCAACAACCAGTCGGGGTCGAATGCGGTCTTCAGGTCGACGAAAAGCTCCCAGACAGCGTCACCGTACAGTTTTCGATTCCAGCGGGTACGTGCCCGTCCGTCGCCGTGTTCGCCGGAGACCGAGCCGCCGTATTCGACGACGAGGTCTGTCGCCGCATCGGCGATTGCTTCCATCTGGTCGACGCCGTCGACAGATTTCGTGTCGACCAGCGGTCGGATGTGCAGACAACCAGGGCCGGCGTGGGCGTAGAAACTCGCGAAGGTGTCGTTGTCTTCGAGCACGTCCTGAAAGTCCGCGACGAAGTCGCCGAGACGGTCGGGCGGGACGGCAGTGTCCTCGATGAAACTCTTGTGCTTTGCGTCGGTCGTACGCCCGAGGAGTATCGGCATCCCGCTTTTGCGAAGTTTCCAGAAGCGCTGTCGGGCGGCCGCGTCGTGGGCCTCGTCGGCACCGAGCGCGATTACTGGAGCGTCGGTAATCTCGCTTGCTGCTTTTCGGGGGACTGCCGTGGCCGTCGCTGTGGGGATGCGGTCGGCGAGCAAGTCTGCGACCAGTTGCTTCCCTTCACGGTCGTCGTCGGCGTAAAACTCCACCAGCAGTACAGCACTCGCCTCGCCCGGGACGAGTTCCGTGACGAGCGGACCAAACTCGTCTGTCTCCCGAGACAGGTCGAGTAACACGTCGTCGAGTACCTCGACAGCAGCGGGGTCGTGTTCCAGCACCGCTGGGACATCGTCCAGCGCATCAGTCAGCGACTCGTAGCGAAGCAACGCCAGCGATTTCGTCTCCGGTACCGGTTCCAGTGAGACTTCGGCTTCGGTTATGATGCCGAGCGTCCCTTCACTGCCGGCGAGCAGACGGGCGAGGTTGACAGTGCCCGTTTCGGCCTCGGAGACGAGTCGGTCGAAGTTGTATCCCGAAACGTTGCGTTTGAGTTGGGGATACGCCGTCTCGATGGCTTCGCTGTGGTCGTCGACCAGCGAGACGACGGCGTCGTAGATGCGAGACTCGATATCACCGGTCGGGTTGGCATCGGCGCGGAGCGTGTCGAGGTCGACCTCACCGAATGTCGTGACAGTGCCATCGGCCAGGACGACCTCACACTCCTCGACGTACGCGTCGGTCTTGCCGTACTGGAGTGAGTGTGAACCAGTCGAGTTGTTGCCGATGGCACCGCCGAGGGCGCTCTTATCGCCCCATGCGGGGTCGGGTGCGAACTTCAGGTCGTGGGGTGCAAGGGCTTCGTTGAGCGTTCCGAGGATAACGCCGGGCTGTGCGCGGACGCGTCTGTCGTCAGGGCGCACGGAGAGGATATCATCCATATATCGCGTGAAATCGAGGACGACAGCCTCGTTGACCGACTGTCCGCCGAGGCTCGTGCCGCCCCCACGCGGGAGTACCGGAATCTGCTGGCTCGCGCAGTACTCCATGACTGCAGCAACATCCGCTGTCGACGTCGGGAAGACGACGCCGATGGGAGTCACCTCGTATGCGGAGGCGTCTGTAGCGTACAGTTGCCGGGAGTACTCGTCGAAGCGAACGTCTCCCGCGACGCGCTCGCGAAGCTCCGCGACGAGTGAGGGTCGCTCGACGACACCGCCGACGTAGTCGTACTCCGCCCGCGGGTCGGTTGCCGGGCGGTTACTGGAGTCCATACTCCCCGTTGCGTCGTCGCTGAATTAAAACAGCAGGAACTACACCTCGACGATGTCGGCGTCGGCTGCGTTGTCTTTGACGCTCTCTATCCCCTGTTTTGCCTTCTGCTTCGAGGCGTAGCCTTCACCGCTGTCGGCGATGATGTTCCCGTTCTGGTGGCGCAACCGCCAGCGGTACTCGCCTGCGCTGTCTTCGAAAATCTCGAACGTTGCAGTAGCCATGTATCTCACCACGAGACAATCCAGCGACAAGAAACTGTCTGACAGACTCGTACCGTGGCCTCACGGTGCCAGTCGGTTCTTGCGGTTTTTCATCTCCTGTTCGTAGTGGTCGAAGGTGATGGGACACCACTCCTTGGCGATTTCGAGCACTTCCTCGGTCATGCCGCGAATCTCCCACTGTGCGTCGGCGGCGGCGCGCATATCGGCAACGTGCATGAGCATCCGCGCGTTCATCGTCATCACGATGTTGACCTTCGTCCCGATGGGGAGGACGAAGCGAGCGTCTTCGGGGGGCATCCCGAGTTCGAGGAGTTCCTG
>CAZFOF010000275.1:0-3147 GCA_964520265.1 uncultured Halobacteriales archaeon
TGTCGTCGTGGGCGCGGGGCCCGCGGGCTCGCGCTTCGCGCGGCGCGCGGCCGAAGGCGGTGCCGACGTGCTCGTCTTCGAACAGGGGACTGTCGGCGAGCCGCTGGCCTGTTCTGGCCACGTCAGCACCGATATCTGGGAGTTTACGCCTGCCGGCGCTCGCGACGAGTTGCTCCAAAACGAGGTCACCGGCGCGCGCTTTCACCTCGGCGGGGCAGACTCCCAGGCCTACGAGTTCTACAAAGACGAGCCCATCTCGAATGTCATCGACCGGATCGGTCTCGACCGAACGCTGGCCGAGGCCGCGCGCACCGCGGGGGCAGACCTGCGCGAACACCACACCGTCGTCGGTGTGACCGAGCACCGCAACCACGTCTCCGTCGACGTGCGAGGGACAGACGGTGTCGAAACCCACCGCGCGAAGATGGTCGCCGGCTGTGACGGGCCACGCTCGCGCGTCCGTCGCGAACTCGACCTGCCCGAGCCCGACGAACTCCTCCACGGCGTGCTCGGCTTCGACGAGGAACCCGACCACCAGGACTTCGTCGACGTACACCTGAACGTGCCGCGATTTTTCGCCTGGCGCATCCCCCGCGGCGACGCCGGCGTGGAGTACGGACTGGGGATGGCTGCCGACAGCGAGGATGTCCGCGAACGCTTCGACACACTCGTCGCCGACTACGGCGCGGACGTACACCGCCGCTGTTCGGGTCTCATCCCCGTCGGCCCACCAAAGCGTGTCACCGGCCGCCGCTCGTTTCTCATCGGTGACGCCGCAGCACAGACCAAACCCTTCACCGGCGGCGGCATCCGCTATGGCATGACAGCCGCTGACCACGCTGCCCGCGAAATCGACCCCGATAACCCCGGAACGCTCGGTGACTACGAACGCGCCTGGCGTGACGACCTCCGGACAGACATCCGTCTCGGCGCGGCAGTACGCGCAGGCTACTCGCTTCCCGAACCGATGCAACGCGCCGGAATGACAGCCTTCCAGGGGAAAATCGGCGTCCACATGGACAGGCCGACGACCCTCTTCTCGCGAGAGCAGTTGCGGGCGATGCTGTTCGACTCTTAAGCGAAAAATACGGGTATCGCTCGATTCAGCGAATCTGCTGGCTCAGTTCCTGGAGGTTATTGGCCGCCAACGAGGGAAGAATATCCTGGGGCGGTTCCATCGCCGGTTCGGTGCTCAAATCGGGGTCACCGACGACCACCTTGCCGACCATTCCCAGACCCTCGTGAAGCACACAGAAGTAATCGTAGACACCTTCGGTCTTGAAGTTGTGACTGAACTTCTTGCCGGCTTCGAGTACCCCACTGTCGAAGCTATTTGCCTCCTGTGGCATACGCAGGGGTTCGCTGTTATCGGGATGGTAGGAGGTAATCGAGTGTGACCCCTCATCGAGCGACCACGTGACGGTCGCACCAACGTCAACCTGGATGAGCGCTGGGTCGAAGGCATAATTGCCGACTGTGTTCTCCGTCTGTGTCTGTATCGAACCACCACTATCGACCACGATGACGGCACCCTTCATGTTGAGCGCCTTGTGGGGCGCGCAGTAGTACTTGTACCTGCCCGCGGTGTCGAAGGTATGTTCGAAGGTGGTGCTTGCGTCACCGGTGGCGCTGCCGCTGATGAAGGAGTTGTCTTCGGCGACGACGTTGTGGCTGCCGTTGCCCGTCCACTCCCAGGTGACGGTCGTGCCTTCCTCGACGTAGACAGCGGCCGGGCCAAAGCCGTACGGGCCAGGCCCTTGGGTGACACCAACATCGACGGTGACGGCGTCCGAACCGGTCATATCGACAGGAGACCCATCGTAGTTGCCCACGTCGTCGAGGTAGCCGTCTAGCTGTGGGTCGGGGAGGTCGGTCGCTGGCGTGGCCGTCTGCGTAGACTGTCCGGAGCCTTCGTCGACGATAATTGCTCCTTTCATTCCCAGCGCTTCGTGGGGCGCACAGTAGTACAGGTAGGTGCCAGAACTCTCGAAGGTGTGTTCGAACGTTCCGACAGGTTGAGTTGCGCCGGACTCGAACTCGCCGTTCTCGGCGACGACGTTGTGATTGCCGCCTCGACCCGTCCACTCCCACGTGACGGTCGTCCCGGGGTCGACAACGACTGCAGCCGGCCCGAAGCCGAAGCTGCCGCCGTTGCCGGAGGCACCCACATCGATGCTGACGGAGCGTTGACCCCGCATATCAGCGGGTTCGCCGTCGTAGTTGCCCACGTCGTCGAGATAGCCGTCGAGGTTCAGTGGTGGGAGGTCATCCGAGTCGTCGCGTGGTGTGTCCGTCGCAGTTGGCGTTGCGGTGGGTGAGGTGCGACTGTCCTCGATGAGTTCACGTGCTCGCGCGTTGATATCGGTAATCGATTCCGCTGCTTGTGGCGGAATCCCATTCTGTATCCCGGCCAGACCGGGTTCGCCGTCGGTATTCTCGGGAACACCGACGACGACCGACCCGACCATTCCGTCGTCCTCGTGGGGCTGACAGTAGTAGTCGTAGACGCCCGGGTGCTGGAACTGTCTCGCGTACGTCTCATCGGTCTCTAGTGTGCCACTGTTCCAGGCGTCTGCCGCGTCCGGAATCCGCGGGGGTTTGTCGTTGGCTAGGTGGTACGCCGTTGTGGTGTGGCGACCACTTTCGGCCGTCCATCGGATGGTTCCGCCGCGGCGAACCTGAACCAGGTTTGGGGTGAAAGAAGCTCCCGAACTGGTAGTCCGCGCAGACACTTCGGCCTCCATCGGCAATTCCAGTTGCGTCTCGACCGTGTCGATGGCGTCACGGAGCGCTTTGCGCGTCTCTGAAGGGAGCGGAGCGCGTGGTTCGGTCAACCCAGGTTGCTCCGCTGGGTTCGGGTCGCCGACGATAATCGTCCCTACAGCACCTGTAGTCTCCTGCTGTGCAGAGTAGTAATTGTACACACCGGACTCTTCGAACGTGTGGCTGAACGTTTGTCCCTCGGAGAGCAGTCCGCTGTCGAACGATTGTGCCTGTTCAGGGATACGGAGTGGTTTCCCAGTGTCTGGGTGATAGGCGCGCACGGTGTACACGCCGTCTTGCGGCTCCCAGGAGACTGTCCCGCCCTCGCGAACGGAGACGACCGCCGGAGAGAAGACCGCCTCTCTTGCCTCCGGCGGTCGTATC
>CAZFOF010000276.1:0-2155 GCA_964520265.1 uncultured Halobacteriales archaeon
GAGGTACTTGTCGAGGAAGTCCATCGATCGCGGGTCGCCACAGCTCTCACACTCACAATCCGGGCCGTGGGTGTGTTCGGCGTTACTCATCGATACTGACGCTTCCTTCGAGGACGGTTACGAGCGCCACCGCGCGATTTGTCGCCCGGTACTTCTTCCAGCGGCCGTCTTTGCGACCGTCGACGAGTCCGGCGTCGACCAGCGCCGAGAGTGCGTGGCTGAGACCGCTCTCGCTGACGTCGACGACAGCGTTCAACTCACAGACACACAGTTCCTCCCGTGCTGCGACGAGTACGCGGACGAGCGTATACCGCGTCTCGTTGGCCAGTGCCGAGAGTACGTCGAGTTCTCTCTCTGTCTGTTCCGTTCCAAGGGCTGCCTCGAGTGTCCCGAGTTCGTCGAGACGACGGTCGATATCCTCGTCACGACACTCACCGAGTTTGTCGTCGAGATATCGACGGAGCCGCTGGGTTGATTGTGACATCGAGTCTTGGTTGAATGGCTACTCAATTAACCTCTTCGGTGGCCGGCAATTGTCTCTGCTTTGAATCGCTCAAATCTATGCTGGGCCAGTGCTGTGAAGTTCACATACTTTATGCTCTGTTCAAATATTTAGTGAACCAACGAAGATACCTCACACAGCAACCGGGACACGCAGTGTCGTCAGTCAGTACTGACTGTGCGGGGCGTGCACGTGGGACACGTCGATGGGTCTTGGCAGTCGAAGGACTCGGTGGACTGTCCACCCTGCCGCTGTGGAGCGTCAGCGTTTATCTGTTCGTGCTCGAATTCCCCGGCAGCGTACGTACTCTCCCCTGATTGAGTGTTCGTGATTGCGTAGAGTCCTTCCCGTGACCGGCTAGCAGCGTACGGTCGATCTTCGACAATCTCGTTGGAGGTATATTGATACAGTTTGTCGAACACAGTCTCGAGTGTGGCTAGGAGTCCAATCACTTGCGTTCACAAAAGAGTTGAAAACTCATTCAATTAAACTCGTCGATTGCATGGTAGACATCTCATACAAGATATCAATATACTCGGTAATTCTGAACTCGACCAGTTACAGTTTCTTGACGTCTGGTATGACACTTCAACAGGAACTCAACTAATTGTGCCCAGATTTCATCGGCTTGTTTCACTCGTCCAGTCGACGCCGACACTGAGAGTGGCTGTTCTCGACGGACACCCACAGCGTTTTAGCCGGGGACGCACGCAGAGAGAGGTATGACTGCCGAGGGTATCGTCGGGGAGTTTCTCTCGCTGAAGGAGGAGACCGACGCGGACGTGCTGGCGATGCAGTGTGGCGACTTCTACGAGTTTTTCGACGACGACGCCGAACTGGTCGCCGACGAACTCGACCTGAAGGTCTCACAGAAATCCTCACACGGTTCGTCGTATCCGATGGCCGGCGTGCCCGTCGACGACCTCACGCCCTACGTCTCCGCACTGGTCGAACGCGGCTATCGCGTCGCCGTCGCCGACCAGTACGAGACCGACGACGGCCACGCACGCGAGATAACCCGTGTCGTCTCGCCGGGGACGCTCCTGGAGACGACCGACGCAGAGGCGCAGTATCTGGCTGCCGTCGTCCACGACACCGACGCCGACAGCTACGGACTCGCTTTCGCCGACGTGACGACCGGCCAGTTCCACGTCACCGAACTCTCTGGCGCGGACGCACACGACCGCCTCCTCTCGGATATCTATCGGTTCGCGCCCGTCGAGATTCTCCCTGGCCCGGACGTCCGTGCCGACGACGACCTGCTGGGGCAGTTGCGCGAGCGCACCGACGCGATGTTGACGCTGCACTCGACGGAGTCGTTCGCCCCCGGTCGCGCCCGCCACCGCGTACGAGAGCAGTTTGGTAGCGAGACACTGGACAGCGTCGGTATCGAGGGGAAGGACGCGGCCGTCCGCGCCGCCGGTGGGGTGTTGTCCTACGTCGAGGAGACGGGCGCGGGTGTCCTGGCCTCGATGACTCGACTCCAGGCACACGGTTCGGGGAGTCACGTCGAACTCGACGCGACGACACAGCGCAATCTCGAACTCACGGAAACGATGCAGGGCGACCGCTCGGGGTCACTCGTCGACACCATCGACCACACCGTCACCAGCGCCGGTTCGCGACTGCTGACGGAGTGGATACAGCGACCCC
>CAZFOF010000276.1:2165-3133 GCA_964520265.1 uncultured Halobacteriales archaeon
ACGCGCGGCCATGGCTCGCGAGCAACTCCGAGACGAACTCGACAGCGCGTACGACCTCGAACGGTTGGCGTCGAAAGCCGCATCCGGAAGCGCCGACGCCCGTGACCTCCGATCGGCCGCGGAGACGCTGGCACTCCTCCCCGAGGTTGCGACACTCGTCGCCGAAAGCGACCGACTCCGGGACTCTACGCTGACTGACATCTGCGACCGGCCCGACCACGAGGCGGTGACGGCACTCGCGGACGAAATCGACGAGCCACTCATCGACGACCCGCCGGGCACGGCCCCGCAGGGTGGCCTCTTTGCGACGGGGTACGACGCGGAACTCGACGAGGTCATCTCCTCACACGAGTCGGCACTGGAGTGGCTTGCGTCACTCCCCGACCGGGAGAAAGAGAAGACGGGTATCACACACCTCTCCGTCGACCGCAACAAGACAGACGGCTACTACATCCAGGTCGGAAAAAGCGAGACTGACGCTGTCCCCGAGGAGTACGAACAGATAAAGACGCTGAAAAACTCAGAACGGTACACGACACCGGAGTTAGAAGAGCACGAACGGGACGTTCTCCGCCTCGAAGAACAGCGCCACGAACTGGAGCGAGACCTGTTCGAGCAACTCCGCGACCGCGTGGCGGCCCGCGCAGAACTGCTACAGGCGGTCGGACGTGCACTCGCAGAGGTAGACGCACTCGCCGCGCTGGCTGCACACGCCGTCCGCAACGACTGGGTACGCCCGGAACTGACCGACGGGCGCGAACTCGAAATCGAGGGCGGCCGCCACCCGGTCGTCGAACAGACGACGGATTTCGTCCCGAACGACCTCCTGATGGACGCCCCATCTTCCGGGGCCGACGGCGAGAGACAGTTTCTCATCGTCACCGGTCCCAACATGAGCGGCAAGTCGACGTATATGCGCCAGGCGGCGCTCATCACGCTGCTGGCACAGGTCGGGAGTTTCGTGCCCG
>CAZFOF010000277.1:0-3113 GCA_964520265.1 uncultured Halobacteriales archaeon
CGTCGAACTCCTTGATGAGGTTGAGCGCGCCGTCCGCGTCGTTGTAGTTGTTGTAGGACAGCCCTTTTGCACCCTCGTTGAGCTGTTCCGCGTGGACGACGCTCGCCTCGTCGACGGTGTAGTCAGCGTAGAGTGCAGCGTCTTGATGGGGATTCTCCCCGTATCGGAGGTCGGCAGTTCGGTCGTGGCTGGCGATGCGACGACTCGGGAACGCACCGCTTTCGTCGCCGTCGACGTGAACGGCGTTGGCGTCGACATCGACTGTCACGCGGTCTTCGGCGAAATACTGGATTGCGCGCGGGTAGGCCTTGAACTCACCCTGATAGAGTACGCGGTCTTGCAGGTCTTCCTCGGTGTCACCCTCGTACACTGGAATCGGCTCCTGCGTAACGATTGGGCCGCCGTCGACCTCCTCCTCGATGATGTTGCCATCCTCGTCTGTCGCGTCGGTGACGACGTGAACCGTACAGCCGGTGACGTCGACGCCGGCATCCAGCGCGTCGCCCCAGGCGTCCATGCCGGGGAACGAGGGCAAGAGTGCGGGATGGACGTTCAGCGTGGTCGGCATCGCATCGAGGAACGTGTCCGTGAGGATGCGCATGTATCCGTCCAGCGCGACCAGGTCGATGTCGTATGCTTCTAGCGTGTCGACGATACGCTGTTCGTGTGCTTTCCGGGACTCGTCGTCACCCTGAACGACGGTCTCCGTGGGGATTCCACGTTTTTCGGCTTTCTCGACGACGGGTGCGTCCTCGCTGTTCGTGAGAACGACCGAAAACTCCGCGCCGCCCGGTGCCCGGTCGGCGATGTTCGTCAGGTTCCGTCCGCGGTTCGAGGCCATGCCGGCGATGTTCATGTGCGAGTACCCGCCCGGGGAGCGCAAAGGCGTTGCGAATCGGTCGAGATTAGCCACCGCTCCCGGGCAACCTGAGAGCGTAGAGGATGGCTCCGAGGCCGACGAGTGTCGCGATATCACGGACGAAGATGAGCCCTACCAGCACGGGCTCGATATCCGCCAACAACAGCGTCGGGACGAGCAAGACAAAGGGGAGTCCCACGGTCAAAATAAAGCCGAGTGCGATGAAAAACATCGGGCGACTCTGATTGCGTCGGTACCCACGATATGCTTGATAGGCGATGAGGAGGCCGACAATCGCCGTAATCAGGTTGAGACCTTGCGAGATGAGTTGCGCCCACGACGGGACATCTGGTGGTGAGATCTGAAGTGGTAGCATGATTACATTCCCTCGATGAGTTCGGTGAAGCGGTCTGCGACGTCGCGCGTGCGGGCTACCTCGATTGTCAGGCCACCGTTCGTGAGTTCGACGGTGACGCGTTCGAGACGCGGTGTGTACACCTTGTGATGGTGGCCGCCAGTGGGGTCGGGTCGTGTCTGTTCTTCGACGAGGTTACACGCCTGCAAGTCGTCGATGCGACGGTATATCGTCGGTTCGGAGACGCCACAGCGCTCGCTGAGAGCCGTCGCAGACATCGGCTCGATACTCGTCTCGGTGAGGATTGTGCGAACAGTCTCGTCTTCGAGCAGGGCGGCAACCTCCTCGATGGAACACTCCTCACTCACGTTGCTGTATGTTCTCTCGTATCTGGTAAAATGGTATCGCAGCCCTACTCCCTGGGGCGAACTTTGTTGACGCTTCCGGGCAAACGATGGGTATGGCTGACGACCAGCGTGACCCCGTCGAATCGGAGTTGGGCGGTCGGTACGACCTCTACGACGTGGCGACGTGGGAGGTTCGAAGCCGACTCGACGGGTTCGCTGTTTCTCTGACGGGGTTCCTTCGTGCCACTCGCCGCTGGGCGCTCATCCTCGTCGCGACTGCGCTCTTTCTGGCCCAGGTCACTTTCGGGGCCGTTCTCGTCGTCGAACAGCCCGTTCTCGGCGTGCTCGGACTCGTCTCCGTCGTTCCCGCACTGGCGCTGGCTGGCTACTTCTGGTATGAAGACCCCACGCGCCGCGAACCGCTCGAACTGCTGGCAATCACGTTCCTACTCGCCATCCTCTTTGCCAGCTTTGCCGCACTCGTCAATACGGCCTTCTCGCCCGCCTTCGAGTTCCTGGGCGTGGTCGGCCTGCCACTGTTTTTCTTTCTCGTCGTCGCCCCAATCGAGGAGACGGTCAAGTGGCTGGCAATCCGCGTCCACGCCTACCGGGACAGTTCCTTCGACGCCGTCGTCGACGGTGTGGTCTACGGGGCCGTTGCGGGTCTCGGATTCGCTGCTATCGAAAACTCAATCTACATCATCAACGTCTACCTCCAGACTGCCGGCGCGGGTGTCGGGACACAGGTCGATTCGGCAGTCGATACGGCCTACCTCAGAGCCGTCGTCGGCCCCGGTCACGTCATCTACTCCGCGTTTGCGGGCTACTACCTCGGGCTGGCGAAGTTCAACCCCGACAATCGCGGTCCGATTGTCGTCAAGGGACTCGTCATCGCCGCATTCATCCACGGACTGTACAACACGCTCGTAACCATCCTGCCAGTTTCCGGGGTGAGTCTCGTCGCCTTCGTCGTCGTCTACGACTCGCTGTGGCTCGGCGTCCTCTACCGGAAGATATCGCGGTACAAGCGCCTCTACCAGGAAGCAACGCGTCCCGATTCTGACCGACATGGCGACCCCGACGCCAGCCCGGAAACGTCGGATTTCGACACGGAGACGAGCCACGACCAGTCTCGCAACGACCGCTGACACCCGGCGACGGGCAAAGCGGCAGCCTTTTTCTGGAGAGTCGTGGAGTGGGAGGTATGACCGACCGCGCCGCCGTACAGGCCGTCTCACCGCTCGATGGCCGGTACGCACGCTACACCGAACCGCTGGTCCCGTACGCGAGCGAGCAGGCGCTCATGCGCGCCCGTGTCCGCGTCGAAGTCGAGTATCTCATCGCACTCGCCGACCTCGACGCGACACCGCTTGCTATCGACGACGACCAGCGCGAGCATCTCCGCTCGCTGTACGAGGACTTCGACGAGGCCGACGCAGAGATCGTGAAACAACTGGAGACCGAGGGATACGCCGGTTATTCGGCGACCAACCACGACGTGAAAGCCGTCGAGTATTTCGTCCGCGAGGGACTGCCGGAGGGACTCGACGCC
>CAZFOF010000278.1:0-3096 GCA_964520265.1 uncultured Halobacteriales archaeon
GAACGAGAGAAACGCGAGCACAGCGAGCGTTTCGCCGTTGTTCAAATCCACCTCCTGCTATTTTGCGACGAACAATTTCGTGAGTCGCAAATACGTACGTGTGATTTGAACGAGGGAGCGAAGCACAGCGGAGCGACTGGGGTTCAAATCCACCTCCCGCTATTTTTCGAGGCGACCACAGACGAGGAGCGACGCGACGAGTCTCGAGAGCCTCGAAAATACAACGAGTGGATTTGAACGAGAGAAACGCGAGCACAGCGAGCGTTTCGCCGTTGTTCAAATCCACCTCCCGCTATTTTGCGACGAACAACTTCGTGAGTCGCAAATACGTACGTGTGATGTCAACTGCCCCGCACACGGTGGGGCGGGGAATCCGCCTTGGTTTCTTTTTGAACGAGGGAGTGAAACGGGGCGAAACGACGGAGGTTCAGACCCATCCCAAGGCTCTGATGAGATACCGGATATCAGTCTCGTATATGTGAGAGAGGTCAAAAGAAATAATAGATCAGGACGCGTATTCGTGAGTATGACTGACGGTGGACTCGGCTCGTGGGCTGACGGACTCTCGTCCCGAGAGCAGGTCAGAGAAATCGCTACGACGCTCACAGAACCTCGGTCTGTCGACTGGGTGCGTGAACAAGCAGATGTGTCGTCGTGGCA
This sequence comes from uncultured Halobacteriales archaeon, assembly GCA_964520265.1. Classification (GTDB taxonomy): domain Archaea; phylum Halobacteriota; class Halobacteria; order Halobacteriales; family Haloarculaceae; genus Salinibaculum. The sequence continues at coordinate 661 of CAZFOF010000278.1, forward strand.
GACTGCGAAAGACGAGCTAGAGATGCTCGTCGAATTCGGGCAGGTACAGACAATCGAGGGTGATGACGGAAACACGAAGTACGCTCCGAACTACCAGCTTCGCTACGTCAACGAAGTTACCGAACTCATCAACACGCACACGCGGGCGGAGCTCCGGAACGAAATCGCGTCCATCCAGGCCGACATCGACGAGTGGAAACGTGAATTCAACGTCGAATCCCGCGACGAGCTAGAATCGACACTCACCGACGACATCGACAGCGAGGCCATTCGGAACCGCAACCGCGTGCTGCGACAGTGGGAACGCTACGAGGACAACATGCGCCTGTTGCAACACGCCTTGGAACTCTACGACGACGCCCGAGAGCTCTCCCCCGGACAGGACGGCTCGTCGAACTCGTCGTCCCCACTCTCTCAGTAAGCCGAACGAATGATCTTCCTCGCCAATCGCGCGAACCTCGATACACGAACGCTTCTCACCCGGATTCACAATCGGTTTCAGACACAGGTTCCCAACGAGGATTCCCCGGTCAAGCAGGTGTGGTATCGGACATCGACCGGGAACAAAGTTGGAGTCAGAGCGACGGTCACGCCGGATGGGTTTCTCCGCGCGTCCTACCCTGTCGATGAGGCGGAACTCCAGGTTTCGTTTGATTTTCCACAAACCCACTCGTACGATTTCTACGTGATTCAGTGGGTCGAACCCGACCGCGACCTCATGATCGGGTGGCACCAGGACGAAACGCACATGAACCGTGGTGAGTGCCACTTCCAGATCGATTACCAGGGGAAGACGGTACAGCGAGCGGAAGCCGAGTTCCTTGATCTACACCCGCTCAACGTACTTGACCGGCGACTCGACGATTTCGTCGCGGTTCTCAACGCACTGACGTGGGAGGACGGTGTCCCCTCCCTCCCGGACGAGGCCATCCGGTGAGGGAGTCGAACAGCCGACCCAGAGCCAGGATAGCGGCGAAAATAAAGACGATCAGCGCCACTGAGACCAGGAGGTCGAGCGTGGGTCGGCTCCCACTGCCCACAGTCTGGAGGGCGACGAGCCACATACGGGGGGTAGGCCCGTCACGCAAATATCAGTATCGTCGACACGTCACCCGTCGTGTGCCGCCCGCATGTGCTGGCGAGCCTCCTCGGAAGTCATCCCGCGGACACCACAGGAACAGGAGCGGAGTTCGGGGTCGTCGAGGTCATTCGCCTTCTCCTCGCGCGTCCGTTCGAGGTCGTCGCTCTCGGGGTTGTACTCGTAGTAGACGCGGTAGTTGACCTGCGTGACACCTTCGATCTGGTGGTCGTCGTCGGGGTCGGGATTGGCGATTGCCTCGGCGTGTTCGGCCTGCATCTCCGATTTCCAGTCTTCCAGCGTCTTTTCGGGGTCGTCGGTCATACCGGAACGTTGCCCCGGGGACAAAAAGAAGTGCTAGTCCTGACTTTGCAGAACGCGTTCGGCGGCGCGGCGGGCGGCGTCGACGTGTTTGTCGGCTTCCTCGTCGCCGGTGCCGTCGATTTCGGAGAGCAAGTCGAGTACCTTCTCCGTCCGTTTCTGGACTGTCTCAGCGTCGAGGTCTGCCTCGGCGAGGTCGGTCGCGATGGCCTGTGCTTCGCCGAGCCAGCGATTGGCACTGGTCTCTAGCGGGCGCTGCTCGGTGGCAGCCAGATGGTCGTGCAACGACGCCAAGAGTTCATCTCGGTCGGTCATCTATCCATCGCCGTCCTCGTCGACGATGATGACTTCCTTGTCCTCGACGACGACATTGATGAGCGTTTTCGGGTCGTATCCGGCGTCAGCCATCTTGTTTTGCCCGTCTGCCTTCTTGATGACACAGACGATATCGGCGATGTCGGCACCGATGTCTTCGAGTGCGCTGGTGATCGCTTTGAGTGTGCCGCCGGTCGAGAGCACATCGTCGAGGACGAGCACGCGGTCGCCTTCGAAGATGTCGTTGATGTACATCTCGGTCTCGGAGTAGCCGGTGACCTGCGAGAGGGAGACTTCGCCTTCGAGGCCGTAGTCGCGCTTGCGGACGACGACGACCGGGATGTCGGTCATCAGCGAGACAGCAGTGGAGATGTGAATCCCCATCGCCTCGGGAGCGACGATTTTGTCGACACCATCGAGGTCGGCTTTCCGGATGATGCGGATGACGATTTCCCGCAGGAGTTCCGGTCGCAGCATCGGCACGCCGTCGCTGATTGGGTGAACGAAGTAGTGGTATCCCTCCTTCTCGATGATTGGTGCATCGAGCAGCGACTCTCTGAGCTTATCCATGCTCGGGCTACTGCGAGGTAGCCTAAAAATCTGCGGTTAGCCGGTCGCCGACAGACGCTCGACGACGAAGTCGACGACCGGCAGGATGTACTCGCCGGTAAACGAGAAGTAGTACAGCCCGGCCAGCAGGACGAAGACCGTGCTGGCCGCAG
>CAZFOF010000279.1:0-3093 GCA_964520265.1 uncultured Halobacteriales archaeon
GAACCGGACGTCATCGCACACAACGTCGAGACGGTCGACCGCCTCCAGTGGCCGGTGCGGGACCGCCGGGCCGGCTACGAGCAATCGCTGTCGGTGCTCGGCCAGATTGCAGACGAAAGCGACGCCTACGCCAAGACCAGCCTCATGCTGGGCGTCGGCGAGTACGACCACGAACTCTACCAGACGCTGTCGGATCTGCGTGCCGTCGGTGTCGATATCCTCACGCTGGGGCAGTACCTCCAGCCCTCCCGGTCGCATCTCGAAGTCTTCGAGTACGTCCACCCCGACGCCTTCGACACCTGGCGACGCGTCGCCGAAGAGGAACTGGGCTTTCTGTACTGTGCCAGCGGCCCGATGGTGCGTTCCTCGTATCGGGCCGGCGAGTTGTTCGTCGAGGCCCTCGAACGCGACGGCCAAACGGCCGCAACCGCACGACAGCGAATCCGTACGAGCTAAGCTAGTTGTCGACCTGCGCCAGTCAACGCCGGCGGGTGTGAGTTTTTGAACATATCGAATTATTATATAGATAAGTCATCATTTCAATTTTATTTCAGTCTGTTATCTTCATTGATAACCCAGAGTATGTTTTTTGTACCACAGCTGTGTAGCTCAGCAGTGGCGACAATGGGGAGCGCTTGAGGGTTTCACCATTGATTACGGGAGTGGGAGACAATGACATCAGACATATACAAACTCAAAGAAGAAATCGAGGAAGCGTATCCAGGTGACGAGCCGCCGTGGAAGGCATTTGGCCGAATCAAAATCAAGACAGGCGTCAGCCTGGGGACAATCAACGAGGACGATACCGTCTCCGACGAGGAGTACGAAGACGTACTCGAAGCCGCCGAAGAGGTCACGGGAGAGACATTCTCACACCAGCGCGGAGGTATCAAACCATGACAGAGATATCCAAAACCATCGAGCACGAGCGCGGACGAACAGAGGTATACGGGCAGTCGATGCTGTTTCACTGCAACCACTACAATCGGTCTCATCAGCAGTACATCGAAGACCCAAACTACGTCGACTCGGAGGATATCCTCCTGCGGTCGGCAGCCGAGACAGCCTATCGACAGACACAGCAGTTCCACGAACGTCACCCGGACAGTACGTTCGCCGACACGCTCGAGTTCGCCGCGGACGTGTTTTCCTTCGGTGGGTTCGGGACACTCGGTTTCGCGGAACTCGACGCCGACGGCGGGACGGTTCACAGCGACAACTCCCACTACGGGTCGGCACTGAAACAAAACGTCGGCGAGCGCGAAACAGCCGGTGAGTATTTCGACCGTGGGTTCGTCGCCGGCGTCCTGCTGGCAGCGGGTGAGCAACACGACCTCGCACTGGGTGATGGATTCGACATCACACAGACGAAATCGATATCGCTGGGTGACGATGCCTGTGAGTACCAGGTCGACACCGACGAACAGTATCAGTGGCTCGAACTCCGCGAGCCCCAGCAGATAGACGACCACCCCGTGATTCCGGAGCCATCAGAGGAAACGAGCGTCGACACCGAACAGGTCATCGAGGACGTTCAGAGTCTCGACGTGACCGGCAACGAGCAGGGACTGATTCCACAGTTCGGAGTGACGCTGACCCGAGGGTTCGCGGACTACTACAACAAGAGTTCCTTCCGGTTTGCCCGGGCCGTCGAGGAAGAACTCGGGAGCATCGACTTCGCGACGGAGATGCTGGTCGAGGCTGGACACATCTGTGGGTTCAACACGATGGGTGGCATCATGACCTCGCCGGAGTGGGATGCCGTCGTCGAACCGATGATAGAGACGCGTGAAGACTGGCTGCACGGCATCGTCGCAGCCATCAACGCCCTCGGCTGGGGCGTCTGGCGTATCGAAGAGCTCGACCCCGGCGAGCGTGCCGTCTTCCGCATCTACGACCCCTACGAGTCGAGAGGGCACCTGCGCTGGTTCGGTCAGTCCGACTACCCCGTCGACTTCGTGGCGGAGGGTGTCGCCGAGGCACTGATGAACCTGCTGTACTACGGTGACATCACCGAGAGTCCGACCCTCGACGACGAGTACTACTACGAACTCTTCGAGGAAAAAGACGGCTTCGACGGCGAGCAGACGGCGAGCGTCGCCATGGGCGACGAGTACACCGAAATTGTCATCACGAGGTGAATGTACGAACACCACCGGAAGAATTGTTTCGGAGATGATATCTGGGAATACCGACTGCCGGTGTCGCTTACAGACGAGTTCGCCGACCACGTCGACGACTTCGGACAGTTCGACGCGCCGGTGCCCGGACGGACGCTCCGGCGTCTGGAGACCTGCCGGTTCGTCATCACGGGCAACGTCGGAGACAACGACCTGACACTGCGCATGACCGGCGACGCCGACCCAGAAGCCGTCCGTGAGACCATCGAGAACCGCATCGAAACGTTCATTCAGGAACAATCGCTCGAAGGCAACTAGCAAACCGACAGAGCGACACGGCTCCCGGTGTCGGGCGAAAACGCCAAAAACCCGCGAAAACCATAAGCCGCCCCCGGGAGATGTTGTAACATATGTCAGTATCAGGCAGGTGGTTTTTCTGAGCACCCTCCAACGCGACCCGGACGACCGGGTAGAAATACTGGACGAAGACGGCCAGGTACGTGACGGAGCGACGGTACCCGACCTCACGGACGAGGAACTCGTCGAGATGTACCGGAATCTCAAACTGGGCAGACACTTCGACCAGCGGGCGGTCAGCCTCCAGCGGCAGGGTCGAATGGGCACCTACCCGCCGCTGTCCGGGCAAGAGGCCGCACAGGTCGGCAGTGCCCACGCACTCGCGGAGGAAGACTGGGTGTTTCCCAGCTACCGCGAACACATTGTTGCCTACGTGAAAGGCTGGCCGCTGGAGAAGGTGTTGCTGTACTGGATGGGGAGCCAGGATGGGAACGTCGCCCCCGAGGACGTCAACATGTTCACCGTCTCCGTCCCGATTGCGACGCAGGTTCCCCACGCCACCGGTGCGGCGTGGGCCTCGAAACTCAAAGGCGAAGACAGGGCCTTCCTGTGTTACTTCGGCGACGGTGCGACCTCGGAGGGGGATTTCCACGAGGGGATGAACTTCGCCGGTGTC
>CAZFOF010000280.1:0-3091 GCA_964520265.1 uncultured Halobacteriales archaeon
GTTGCCTTCCGGATGATAGATACGCCCCACCCGCGCGAGGAAGCCGCCGAGTACCGCTGCTGGCCGATGCTGGACTTCCAGAGCGGCGTCGACGACCACCGCACGGGTGTGACCCACATCATCCGCGGCATCGACCTGCAGGACTCCGCCAAGCGCCAGCGGTTCGTCTACGACTACTTCGACTGGGAGTATCCCGAAGTGGTACACTGGGGGAAGGTACAGGTCGAAGGCTACGACGTGGCGATGAGCACCTCCACTATCATCGAGAAAATCGAGGCGGGCGAACTGGACGGCTGGGACGACCCGCGCGCACCGACACTCGCCAGCCTCCGCCGGCGGGGGATTCGCGGGCAGGCACTGGTCGATGCGATGGTCGAACTCGGCACCTCAACGTCGAACGTCGACCTCGCACTGTCCTCGATATACTCGCACAATCGCGACCAGGTCGACGACGAGACAGACCGCGCGTTCCTCGTTCGTGACGACCCCGACCACGGTGGTGGTGCTGTCGAGCGCCAGGTACTCGGCGGGCCGGACGTGGCCGAGGTTCCAGTGCATCCAGACCACGACGACCGCGGGACGCGCGAACTCTCTGTCGAGTCCGGGGTGCGAATCGAGGGCGACGACCTGCCGACACACGGCCAGCGCGTCTGGCTGAAAGGCTTTGGCTGTGTCCAGCACACCCGCGACGCACTCCAGTACGTCGACGCCGACCTCTCTGTGACCCGCGAGGAAGACGTCGATATCGTCCACTGGGTGCCAGCGGAGGGTGCTGTCGACACGCGACTGCGGACGATGTCCGGCGACATCGCGGGCTCTGCCGAACCCGGCGTCGCCGACTACGAGTCCGACGAACTGCTCCAGTTCGAACGTATCTGTTTCGCGCGCCTCGACATCAACCCGAGCGACGACGACGAACTGGTCGCCTACTACGCCCACCCGTAGACTGCTCCATCGACGCGACAGAAACTGACGGGGCTTCGTCGAAACGTGTCTACCCACCGCTTGTGTCTCTCTCCCGGCGGCTGACCGGGAGTCGGCATCCCCTAAATCGGCGCGTTGAGTTCTTAGGCTGCCCAAAAATTGCCCCACAGCGTCTGCCGACGGTTGAAGGTTTAAGTACACGCCGGATTTCACCTCATGTAGTATGGCTATTGACCCAGAGTTCGAGGAGACCTACGATGAAGTCGACCGCCACGACGGTCATCGCGTGTGGACACCGGAAGGAGACGACCCGACCGAGGAAGTACAGGGAATCCATGGCACGCACGTCGCTGTGGACTTCGACATCTGTCTAGCCGACGGTGCCTGTCTCGAAGACTGTCCGGTCGATGTGTTCGAGTGGGTCGACACGCCGGGCCACCCCGAGAGCGAGATCAAGGCCGACCCCGCCCACGAAGACCAGTGCATCGACTGTATGCTGTGTGTGGACGTGTGTCCTGTTGACGCAATCGACGTCGACCCGAGCCGCGCCGGCCGTATCTGAGACGACCGGCTACACTCGTTTTCCCCCATTAATCATCATAGATGTGAGACTCGTCTCAGAGATGTTCCGGAAATCATCGACGGCAGACGAAACAGTTAGGTAATCGTGGAAGCCGATTGCACACACGGTAAGTGATCTCAATGCGTAGCGTTGTACTGACGAAAGGAGTTCCGGACTTTCGGGAGGGCAAAGTGTCGTTCGACGAGGACGGTCACTTGGAGCGTGGGAAAACACCCACAGTGATGAATCCGAACGACAAGCACGCACTCCGTGCGGCACTCCAGACAAAAGTCAGACAGGGCGGGGATGTATCGCTAATGAGTATGGGGCCACCCGGCTACGCCGAAATCCTCCAGGAGGGGATGAACGACGTGTACGCCGACGACCTCTTTCTGCTCTCAGACCGCGAGATGGGCGCAGCAGATACGTGGGCAACCGCGATGACCATCGCGACCGGTCTCGAGGAGATGGAAGAGAACCCAGACCTCCTCTTTGCAGGCTTCAAAACTGCAGACGGGGAGACAGGCCACACCGGCCCACAGGCAGAGTGGTGTCTCAGAATCAACGACGAGATGCCCGACTACCCCCTCATCACGCACGTCATCGCGATGGACGTCGACGAGGAAGAGGGAGTCGTCCGAACCAAGCGTCTCGTCGAAGGCGACATCTCCGAGATAGAGACGGTCGAAACCGAACTACCGGCCTTTATCGTCGTCGACCCAGAGTTCGAGGCGACCTACCGCAAGGCCGAACACCGACTGCGCCACAAGGACTTCCGCGCAGACACTCAGGAGCGGGCCGAGGAGTTCGGCGAGTACCTCGCCGACGATACGGACAAGGAGATGACCGACTTCGACCGGTTCACTATGTGGAACCACGAAGACCTGAATCTCGACCCCGATTTCATCGGCTTGAGCGGGTCGCCAACTATCGTCTCGGGTGTCGACCCGATTCCGAAGGCACCCTCCGAACGTGAGGCGCAGATGGTCGAACCCGACGACGAGGAAGAGATGGGTGAAGTGCTCGAAGAAATGCAACCGTTCGTGGCAGGTGATTAAATGCCGGAAATCGACCCAACAGAACACGAAATTGCGGATTTGGGCCCAGAAATCAATGGCATCGACGACGAGCAGGAACTCGAAGAGATGCTGGCACTCGAAAAGGGCGGCGAGGGCCGTGCGCCAGTCATCACGCTCATCGAAGACCGCCTGGAGAAACTCGGCGGCGACGACGAGGAAGTCGACCCGAGCGATGCCGACCTGACCGACCAGACCATCGCGGAAATCGCCAACATGGTTCGGGACGTCGACGACGTCGATGTCCTCGAAGAGATGTTGGAACGCGAGAAAGACGGGAAAGACCGCAAGGGCGCAAAAAGCCAGATTGAGAGCCGCATCGAGTCAATCGAAGGCACCGACGAGGACGACGTCGAAGATGTCGAGTACGTCCCACCGGAGGAAAAACACCCAGACCTCGACCACCCGACGGCCGACAAGCAGTACATCGAAGGCACGTCAGGCGGCAAGTATCGGGATATGTGGGTCTACTGTGAGACCCAGCAGGGCGAACTCATCGACGTCTCGAAGGAGATGCTCGGCAAGGCCC
>CAZFOF010000281.1:0-3082 GCA_964520265.1 uncultured Halobacteriales archaeon
CGCAATAATATCGACGTCATCAAGGCAAATGCAGAGGTCGCGGCCGACGAGGAGCAGGCAACTGACGAGCAGTTCAGGACGATTGTCGATGCCACCGAGACACTTGAAGGATTGAGTATCGATGCCCGCCGAATCGAGAAACTCATTACCGATTCGGGAACCGCCACCACCGCAGTTGACCTCAAAGCAACCATCGAAGCGGTTGTCGAAACCGTCAGGGACACACGAGATGAGCAGGCGACAGTGACAATCGACGTTCCGGCGGTGACAGTTCGGACGAATACGGGACTGTTGAAATTTGCGCTCGAAAATGTTGTCGAGAACGCCGTCGACCACAACGACAGCCCGGAGCCGCAGGTCGAGATTCGCGGCTCGGTCACCGAGACGGGTGTTCGAATTCAGGTTGTAGACGATGGCCCGGGGATTCCCGAGTCCGAACGTGCTGTCCTTGCGACTGGTCGGGAAGATTCCCTGACGCACGCAACGAGTCTGGGACTCTGGGGAATCAAATGGGCTGTCGAGACGCTCGGTGGTGACCTGTCGCTCGGCGATAGTGACCTCGGAGGGGCAGCCGTTTGCATTGATCTGCCAGAGAGCGAAACAGGAAGCAGGTGATTCAACGGCGACGAGTGGCCAGAGTGGAGTTCACACCCCTTTGACGACGCTGTACCACTCACCATCCCAGGTCAGGACGTATTCGACAGCGGCTTTGATACCGGCGAGACTGTACACCGGAAGGATGAGCGGGGTCAGCATCCAGCCAGCATCGACTGTGTCGAGGTTTCCGGCGTGTGTATCGTACGCGCGGATTGCGAGTGATGCTGCGCTCAGCGCCAGTACTGGAAGGGTTAGCCAGGCCGCGGCACCGTTGGCGATGAGTACGAGTGCTTTCGAGACCAACGAGAGCATGAACAGGTTGCCGAACACGGAGCCGGCAGCGATAAGCGGTGCGAGTGCCGTCCGATACCCTCGCGGGGCGAGCGGGTCAGTGATGAGACTGTGCAGCACCTGGGCGTAGCCGGTCATCCAGCGCTTGCGCTGACCCCACCAGTCAGCCAGCGTGTGTGCACCGTCGATCGTTGATGCGAACGAAAGTTGTTCGGTCACGTCCAGGTCTGCACCGTAACAATCGAACGCGAAAGCGTAATCCTCCGTAAGCATGGCAGGGTCGTAGCCGTCGACCGTCTCGAAGGCACTCCGGCGCATGACGATTGTCCGGCTTGCAGCTGTCTTGAAGTCCGTGATGAGCGTCAGCAGACGCTGGCTGAGATCACCCAGGATAACCGATTCGTAGTAGGCTACCGTCTCAACCAGGCCGTCAGGTTCGGGTATCGTGCGGCCTTGGACGATATCACACTCGTCCAGTTTCGCGACCGCGGCAGCAACGAATCGAGGGTCGACGCATTCGTCGGCGTCGAACACCGCCAGATATTCGGTGTCCGTCACCTCGCTGGCGTAGTTTATCGCGCCGGCTTTGCTCCCAGGGGAGCGGGTATTGACGAGTAGTCCCACCCGCTCGTGCTCCGTATATTCCCGAGCGCGGGTGATTGAAGCGTCGTCGCCCGGTTCCGCGACGATGAGGATGTCCAGGTTCTCGTACCGACTCTCGAGAAGACTCTCGACGCTCCGGTCAAGCACAGCGGCATCCTGATAGACAGGGACGATAGCCGTGACGTCCGACCCAGTTGTTGGGAGGCTATCGTTGTCGGCCATCGCTATCTGCCCGAAGAGCGTGGCGGTTGAGAGACCAAATATGCCAGCCATGTTGAAACATGCCGTCACGGCCTGGAGGATGACAATACTCCCTGCACCCAGGACGGCCGGCATGGCGACAGTGATGCTCACAGCGCCCTGGAGGTAGCCAGTGATAATGACGAAAGCCACGACGACAGCGAAACTGGCTGTCCCCGCGGCCTCGCGGAGCGTTGTTGGAACGAGCGCACGGAACCCGCTCACTGCTCGGCACGCAACTCGATATGCGCAGTCACGGGGAGGGCTAATTGCGGAGGGGATGTATCGGGAACTCATCTACACCCCCTTCTTCAAGCCTACACCACTAATCAAGGAGAGCACTGTTTCAGAGTCAGAAAACTATCAGCGACTCGCCATGGTTCCACACCTGGCGTTCACAACTCCTGTCCGGTTCACTGGCACCATCTGCATAGCTAGAGTGGTGCCAACGACCGAATCCCGATAGCTAGCATCGACATCCAGTAGGGTAGGGCGTCTCTCCAGTAGTATGTCCGCCCAACTGAAGGCACCCAACTCGAAGCGTACAACTGACCACTCCGAAACCGACGAACCCACGACAGACGAATTACTTGATCTCTTCGGTGACGAGTATACCCGTCAGGTGTTCGAGACTATCGTTGAACAACCTCGGAGTGGTCGTGCCGTCGCAGAAGCCGCTGATGTCTCCCGTTCGACCGCCTACCGACGACTTAACGACCTCTGTGATGCAGGTCTCGTACGGACTGAGATGCTAGTCTGCAAAGATGGCCACCACCGCGAGCGGTACGAGGTGGTCGCCGAGTCACTCTCGATTTCGCTCGCCGAGGATGGAATCGAAGCGATGGTCAGTGTCGCTGACTGATACGGATTCCCAGCGTATCGGGAGTATGAAGTCTCACGTGCGACAGTATGGCGTAAACGCCAGTATAAAACAGAAACTTGGCGTGCCCATGCGGGCGTCCGGGCAAGCCGTATCCACGAACTCGTGGGCTTTCGCGCTGTGTCCGCAGTGACTTGCACGTCGCCGTCACCGCACGCTCGACGGGCGCGGAGTTTGTCGTCGCCGACAGCGACTTCGAAACGCCGTCGCTCGAGAACTAGATAACCGTCATCAATCTGTATGATACCTTCACCGCACCCGCTCGACACTCGGAGACGGCTGGAGTGACGCAACTTAACTCGCTCAACCGGAAAATCGACACATGGCTCTGACACTTGGAGAGGGATTGTTCGGCGTCGCAATACTCTTCGGGGTTGTGCTGGGTTGTCTCGGCGTTTACTGTTATCGACAGTGGAACGAACCGGGAGTGACACCATTTGCTGTATTTGCTGTCTTCCTCGGAGTCGGTGC
>CAZFOF010000282.1:0-3068 GCA_964520265.1 uncultured Halobacteriales archaeon
GACGATTGCCTTCCTCTCCGAACGCTACACTTTCCAGCCCGGCGATGTCATCTCCTTCGGCAGTCCCGCCAACCCCGGTCTCATCGAACCCGGCGACGACATCGAAATCTGGTACGAGGGTATCGGCACACTCGAAAATACGGTCGTCGCACCCGATGAGTGAGATGGGCGACGGTGACGCGACTGGCGGGAGTCCGAGCGGTGAGGGGCCGCTGTCAGGTGTCACCGTCGTCGACGCTGCCTCTCTCTATGCCGGCCCGCTCGCGGCGACGTATCTCGGCGACTTCGGCGCCGAGGTCATCAAGGTCGAACACCCCGACGGTGGCGACCCGCTGCGGCAGTTCGGCGGCGACGGCCTCTCCTGGTCGTGGGTCGGGCGCAACAAGCAGTCCGTCCCGCTCGATTTGCGCGACGCCGACGGGCAGGCGGCCTTCTGTGACCTCGTGGAACTCGCGGATGTCCTCGTCGAGAGCTTCCGACCGGGGACACTGGAGGAGTGGGGCATCGGCTGGGAGACACTCTCCGAGCGCAACCCCGAGTTGGTGATGGTGCGGACGACCGGCTTCGGTCAGACCGGCCCCTACAGCGACCGACCGGGGTTTGGGACGCTCATCGAAGCCATGTCCGGCTTTTCGTACTCGACGGGGCAAGAAGACGGGCCGCCGACGCTGCCGCCGGTTGCGCTGGCGGATTCGGTGTGTGCACTCCACTCGGCGTTTGCCGCGACCGCGGCGCTGTACTGGCGTGACAACGGCGGCACCGGTCAGTACATCGACGCGTCGATTCTGGAGTCGATGTTCGGGCTGATGGGCGATGTCGTCGCACGCTACGACGCCACCGGCGAACTGTTCCGGCGCAACGGCAACACCTCGCGGATGACCGCACCACGGAACACGTACCAGACCGCCGACGACCGCTGGGTCGCCATCTCCGGCAGCACCGAGAACATCGCCAAGCGCATCCTCAATATCGTCGGTGGCGAGGAACTGGCGACCGACGAGCGCTTTGCGACGATGGACGCTCGTATCGAACACAGCGAGGAACTCGACGCCATCATCGCAGACTGGATGGCCGACCACACTCGCGAGGCCGTTCTGGAGCGATTCGAGGCCGCAGAGGCGGCCATCGCCCCGGTCAACAACATGGCGGACATCTTCGAGAACGAGCACTTCCAGGCCCGCGATGCGCTGGTCACACCCGAAGACGGCGACCAGACGATGCGCGGTGTCTTTCCGAAACTGAGTGAGACGCCGGGCCGTATCGACCACGCTGGCCCGGAACTGGGCGAACACGCCCGCGCCGTCTTGGGCGAACACGCCGACATGACCGACGAGGAAATCGACCGTCTCGTCGAAGACGGCGTGACCGCACTCCACGAGGAGTGACCGACCGTCGGAGCGACACGCGCCATACTGGATTTTGTCGAAAACCGATGTATCAAAGCCTATATTGACAGTCGAAGAGACAAATTGCGTATGCAAGTCCGTTCCAGTCGTGAACTGCTCCAGACGCCGGAGCAACTGGACAGACGGTTCAGCCTCGTGGCCGGGCTCTACGTCGCCGCTTTGCTCTCACCAGCGATAGTACTCATTGTGGTAGAGTGGCTGGAGGTGATAAGTTGGCCGGTCGCGCTCGGTTCGCTTGGGGCAGTGGGGGCAGTCCTCACCGCCGCTGTCACATGGATAGTTTCCCGGCAGGGTGAACTCGTCGTGTGTTTCGACTCTGCTTGGGTTGCGGTTCTCATCCCCGCTGTCGGCGTCCTCCCGACGGGTCTATACGCGTTTCGCGCCTTCCTTTTCGTTGCGTTCGCCGTTTCTGATCTCCAGGCGGCCAGCGCGGCCAGTCTCGTTGGATTCATCGGCTTTTTGTTAGGGCTTGTAGCCACGTTACTGGGAAGCTACCTCGTCGTCATGGCCCGCACCCGGTTAGCGAACGCGACGGTAGACGACGCCGACAGCTCCGTCGAGTGGCGAGCAGGATGGCCGCAACGCGCTCGGCTTAAGCTCATGGTCGCCACGCTCGCAGTCATTGTCCCTCTCGGTGGACTGGCCGTCTGGCAACTAGGATCGAGGGCGATGACGACCGTGCTGCCCGGCGTGATTGGACTCGTGTTCGCGCTCCGCTCGATAGTGACCGAACGTACGTATCGCGCGACATCGGCGGGCCTCGAACAGCGCAGAGACGGGCGATGGTTCGTCACCCGCCGCCTCATTCCATGGTCACGGTTCGATGGCTTCAGCGTGACCAACGACGCAATCGTCCTCCACCGGACGGTACCGTATGTCGACGTTCGATGCCGGCGCTATCTTATTGACGACGAGGCAGTCGTCGCGGCACTCGAAGACCATCTTGACCGTCGGGACTCGTAGCGTATCTGTCTCTCTCGATCAACTGGAGCAACCGGGACTTCGGGAGGGTCTGCATTCGGCCAAACTATCGGTCAGTCCTGTAACTCCCTGCGGAGTTCAACAGAGCCAGCCAACAGTAGCAGAGACCGACCCCAGACCGAAGTCGTCTTTTCGTTCCTCGACCGAACAGCGAACATGACCGACAGCAGTCCGCGGCGTGTCCTCGGTATCGAGGGGACAGCGTGGGCTGCAAGCGCCGCCGTCTACGACGTGGCGACCGGCGAGGTGACAATCGAGACGGAGGCGTACGAACCAGACAGCGGTGGTATCCACCCTCGCGAGGCCGCCGAACACATGGCCGAACACGTCCCGCAGGTCGTCGAACGGGCACTCGACGACGCCGGCGGCCCGGTCGATTGTGTGGCCTTCTCACGTGGCCCCGGTCTGGGGCCGTGTCTGCGTATCGCCGGTACCGCCGCCCGCGCCGTCGCCCAGCGACTCGACGTGCCGCTGGTCGGTGTCAACCACATGGTCGCCCACCTCGAAATCGGTCGCCACCAGTCGGGGTTCGACTCGCCGGTCTGTCTCAACGCCAGCGGTGCGAACGCCCACATCCTCGGCTACAGGAACGGCCGCTATCGGGTCCTGGGCGAGACGATGGACACCGGTGTCGGCAACGCTATCGACAAGTTCACGCGCCACGTCGGCTGGTCCCACCCC
>CAZFOF010000283.1:0-3051 GCA_964520265.1 uncultured Halobacteriales archaeon
CGAGTTCGGCGTTGCCTTCGACGCTGACAGTCTGGTTGTTGTCGACTGCGTCGGCAACGGCTCCGAGCATCTGGAGGTCGGTACCGTTCTCGACGGTGGCGTCTCCAACATCGACGACGCGACCGTCATCGAGCGTTAGCGTTCCGGCCGTCTCGTTGACAGCCGCGGCGGTGCCTTTGAACTCGTCTTCGTTGCCCTCAAACTCATTTTCGTTCTCGGCTTCGTCTTCGTTCTCGGCCTCGTTCTCGTTGTCGACCTCGTATTTCACCGACTGTGCGACGAGGTCGATATCGTCGGAGTCGTTGGCGAGTTCGGCGTTGCCTTCGACGCTGACAGTCTGGTTGTTGTCGACTGCGTCGGCAACGGCTCCGAGCATCTGGAGGTCGGTACCGTTCTCGACGGTGGCGTCTCCAACATCGACGACGCGACCGTCATCGAGCGTTAGCGTTCCGGCCGTCTCGTTGACAGCCGCGGCGGTGCCTTTGAACTCGTCTTCGTTGCCCTCAAACTCATTTTCGTTCTCGTTCTCGTTTTCGTTCTCGTTCTCGTTCTCGTTTTCGTCTTCACCTTCGTGTGCTTCGCCCATCTGGACGAGCGAGCCGTTGCGGAAGTCGTAGTCAATTTCGGCCTCGAACTCACCTTTCCGAACCTTGATTTCTAGATCTTCGGTCTGGGTGGGTTCGACATCGAAGCTCACCGTGCCAGCGGCGTCGGTCGTTCCTTCCTCGTTACCGTTTGCGAAGATGGTGGCGTTGTCCACGCCCGAGCCGTTGTAGGTCACGTCGACCGTCACAGTCTGGTTGTCGAGTTCGGCATCGACGTTCAGGTTCCGGAAGACATCGTCATCTTCGTCTTCGGCCTCATTTTCGAATTCGTACTCTAGTTCTGCTTCGCCCTCTCCTGCTTCGGCTTTCAGTTTCGCTTCGCCGGAGTCGGGAAGCGTCACGGTGAGCATCCCATTCGCGTCAGTGACGCCCACTTCCTGGCCGTTCAGGGTGACGGAGACGTTCTCGACGGGGGTATCGCTGTCGACGACCTGAAGCGTAATCGTCGCGTTCGGTGCGGGCGTCCCGTCAGTCACCATAAACGCCAGTTCACGGTCTTCTTGCTCGTCGTCGTCGGCTTGTCCGTCATCGTCCCGAGCATCATCGTCTTGGTCGTCATCGTCGTCTGGTGCTTCGACGTCCTCTTCGAGGCGGTAGACCTCGCCGGAGGAGCCGTCGACGCGCACTTCAGCTTCGCCGCTGTTGCTGGAGTTCCGGAGGAGGAACTCGAACTCGTATGCGCCCTCGTACTGCTTGACTTTCGTCTTGACGAGTCCCCAATGGCCGTCTTCGGGCGTGGAGAGCGCGTCACGTGCCGTATCGAGAGCGACGGACTGCTCGACGGTGATGTTGCGGGAGTTGTCACCCGGGCGTTTGAGCTCGCGTGATTTCTCGCCGTCCTCACCTTCGACTTCGACTTTGAGGCCACCGTTCGTTTCGAGTTCGATTTCACCGCTGGCCTCGCCAGTGAAGTGCTTGAGCAGCGCCGTAATGCCGCTGCCACTGACGTTGTCCAGGCTCTGGAAAGAACTGTTTAGAGCAGATTGGTTGTAGCCAGCCGCGCGGAGTTCGAGTTCAGAGACGCTCGACGCGCGGTCTTTGAGCTTGTCATAGCTGTTCTGGACGTTCTCCGCACGCGCGTTCAGCGACGCCAGCTCCTGGGCGTATTCATCCCGAGTGAGCGAACCGTTTTCGAACTCCTCGGTCGCTTCCTCGTAGTCTTCGCGGATGTCCTCAGCCTTCTCGCGCAGTTCCTCTGCGCGGTCGGCGACTGACTCCGCCTTCGCGTCGGTGTCACCGCGCTCGAAGGACACTTCGAAGGCAGTGTTCTCGAAGTCGGTCTGAACCTCGTCACTGGAAACGCTCAGCACCGTCGAGAGCTGCTGCCCCACGCTCACGTTGACGTTCGAACTGTTCGACTGATTCGCTTCGGTCTGTGGTACAACTGATGACCCCGAGTCGGCACTCGGGGATATCTGACTCGTCGCGAGTGCTGCTGCGGGGGCGGCCATCCCAATGACGACCACCGCTGCGAGCAACACGTACTTGAGAGACGTTCGTTTCATCGTGAGAGATACCAATGCCTATACCCACATAAAGGAGTGAGATACTGGAGACGAGTTCAAGCGGTTTGCAGTCGTTTGCAGCGTCGCCCCCGGTTTCGGCTGACATTTGCACTCGTTTGCAATCTTTTTCGCAAGGAAAAACAGCGGATAACAGACCACTGAGAGCGGAAACCGTCGATACCCTCCGGGGGAGTGGCGCGTGTCGAAAGTTTTCACAAGCAAACAGGTGATTTATGTTTCGTAGCTCAGAAATACAGATATCCAGATGAAACAGTCGTCTCCCGCATCCCCGGCGACAGGTCTGATACTCGGTCTCGTTGCAGTTCTCGTGCTGTCGGCACCGGTGGCTGCCTTCGCTTCCGGCTTCACGGCCCAGCAAGAGCAGCCACAGGCTGACAATACGATTACGAGAGTCAGTATCACCGACGACGGGTCGGCCCAGTGGACGATTCAGATACGGACGCGACTGAACACGACCGAGCGCCGCGAGGAGTACGAAGTCTTCCAGCAGCGGTTCAGAAACAACACCTCGCAGTTTCTCGGCCCCTTCCGAACCCGGATGCAAGGTGTCGTCGCCAACGCCGAGAACGCGACGGGCCGGTCGATGACGGCCACGAACTTCACCGCGACGACGAGCATTCAGGAGGTTCCCCAGACCTGGGGAGTCGTGACCTACCAGTTCACGTGGTCGAACTTCGCTGCACAGCAAGACGACAGACTGGTTATCGGTGACATCTTCCAGGGTGGGTTCTTCCTCGCGCCGAACGATAGGCTCGAAGTCGGTGCACCGCAAGACTACGTTATCGAGAGCACAGACCCCGCCCCAGTCAGCAGCGGTGAGAACGAGGTGACGTGGGAGGGTCGCGAGGACTTCTCCGATGAGCGACCGCGTGTGGTGTTCGCGCCGGCATCGCCGCCGAGCGACGGAACCGCAACCACAC
>CAZFOF010000284.1:0-2997 GCA_964520265.1 uncultured Halobacteriales archaeon
CGTCTGTCCACCCAGTCCGGCGATGACGCCGTCGGGCTGTTCCTTCCGAATAATCTCCGAGATAGCTTCGGTGTTGATCGGCTCGATGTAAACCTCGTCGGCCATGTCCGGGTCGGTCATGATGGTAGCCGGATTCGAGTTCACGAGGACGACTCGCGCCCCCTCCTCACGAAGCGCGCGACACGCCTGCGCACCCGAGTAGTCGAACTCGGCCGCCTGACCAATCTTTATTGGGCCGCTACCGATAAGCAGTATCGTCCGATCCTCGCCCTTCATTACCCGGTCGAAGCCGGTACATCGTAATAAGCCCGGCGATGGAGTACGAACATCGAAGCCGAATTTCGAATATCGTATTGAGGGGGCGTACCACGGAGGGCACTCTCACGACTGGCAGCCAATGGCAGAGACGGACACAAAAAGGTGAGTGACGAAGCGGCCGCTCGGCGGACAGACAGCGGGCAAGTCACCGGACAGCGGTGGTCTGTCTCGCAGTGGTTGGTCAGTTGTGTTCGTCGACGAATCGGTACCGGTAGGGCTGGTCGCGGATGACTTCCACGTCACCGGTGTCCTCACGCCGACCCAGAACCGTCGCAACACGGTGAGCGCTGTCGAAGTCTTCACCGTGTTCTTCCAGCAGGTGGAGGATCTCGCGGGCCGTCAGTGGGCCGTCGTAGTCGACGTCTTCGAGCACCGACCGAATGCGCTCGAACTCGCCGTGACGGATTGCCATACCACACCTCTAGACCTACACCCACATTAAAGGACGTCAGACAGCCGTCAGACGCGCTGACGAGAAAAACCGCAAGAGGGCACACTTCCGATGCTGTGTGTCGGTTCGTCATACGGAGGTTGCGCGGTCGGCCAGCGAGTACCCCACCAGTTTGGGGCGAGGGGTTTGCCCCGAGAACCCCAAAAGCAGGTATGGACAGCAACGAGCCATCGGGAGACCAGATGTACAGGCACCGAACCGAGACGCTGGTCGACGACCACGGCGACGGCCCGGCGGTGGTGTTCCTCCACGGGTCGCTGATGGATCGAACGATGTTCGCGCCACAGGTGGAGGCACTGACTGCGGAATATCGGGTCGTCACGTACGACCTGCGGGCGCGCACCGACCGCTGGCAGGGCCCCTACGACCTCGACGACCTGGTCGCAGACTGTCGTCTCGTCCTCGATACGCTGGACATCGACTCCTGTGTGCTCGTGGGGATGTCGATGGGTGGCTTCGTCGCCACCCGCTTTGCACTCGCACACGGCGACCGACTCGACGGACTCGTGCTCATCGACTCGATGGCCGAGGCCTACCCCGACGACGAGCGCGAGGAGTACGGCGACCTCGCCGAGGGCGTCCGCGGTGCCGACCGGATGCCAGCGGAGGTGGCAGAACTCTCTGCCGACCTGATGTTCTCGGAGCGTGCGCACGAAGAACAGCCGGAACTCGTTCAGCACTGGATCGACCGCTGGCACACCTATCCGGGCGATGCGGTCGCAGCAGAAATCGAGTCCTGGCGCACCGAACCCGGCGTCGTCGACGAACTCGGTGCTGTCGACGTCCCGGCGCTTGCCATTCACGGCGAAGAAGACCAGTCGATACCACCGGCGCGTGCCCGCCGCACCGTCGACGCACTGCCGAACGGTCGCATGACGGTCGTTCCCGGTGCTGGCCACCCCTCGAGTCTCGAACGGCCGTCAGTGGTCAACTCTCAACTGCGGGAGTTCCTGGCGAGCGTATCCGAGTAACGGCCGCTCAGACGGCGGTGTCGTGTTCGGTCTCGAAGTCCCGTTCCTCACGATACTCGGTAACAAAGGCCTCGACGTCGAACTCCTGCATCTGTTCTTCGAACTCCTGCATTGCCGCAGAACTCTCGGCGTGGCTGATGGCGTGTTCCATCAGTTCGACGAGTAGCTCGACGGCGATTTCGTGGAGACGGCGGGCGTCGAAGTCACCGACCCACACCAGTGCGTAGCCGACCTGTCCATCGTCGGCGAGGTCGGCACTGACCAGTTCCTCCTGGAACTCCTCGTGAATCATCCCCATGAGGTGGGCGGTGGTGAACTCCTCGAACTCGTCGGCGGTCTCGACGGTCTGTCGGAGAATGTCGACCATGAACTCCGGAACGAACCGCGAGAGTGGGTGGATGTCCATGACGACGGCGTGACTCTCACCGCAGGCACAGTCGAACTCGCGCACTCCGAGATCGAGTTCGGTGGCGCGAACCGTCTGCCCGCATGGCAGGTCGAGTTGCTCGCTCCCGCCGCCCGGAATGCCTGGCTCTGTCATTGCGCCCGCTACGGCGCTCGTGTGGATAAATACCGCGAAAGTGCGACCCCCAGCGAGTCGAAGAAGGCTCGGTCGGCCAGTCGCCGTTCACACCAGTGGAGGGCAATGACAGTCGGGGACTACGGTCGCTGTGGTGTGCCAGCGGGGTCGAGCACCCACCAGACGTCGCTGAGACCCTGGCCCGTCGTATCGCCCGGTTCCGAGTCGTGGTGATATCGATACAGCGGCCAGCCATTGGCCGCGATCTGCATACTGCCGTCCTCGCGTTCGAGGGTAGTCAACTCGGCCTCGACATCGCTGCCAGCCAACACCATGTCATCCGCCATCAGTGGCGGCCAGGCGCGTGCACAGTCACCCGTACAGGTACTCGCCATCTCGCCCTGGGTGTCGTCGTCGAACATATACAGCGTCATCCCCTCGCTGTCGACGAGGATGTCACCGTGTTCGTCGGTCGAGTTGACCTGGACATCGGGACGTTTTGGTGTCCCGTCGGGGCCGAGTACCCACCAGACGTCGCCGACACCCTGTCCGTTCGCATCGCCTGGCTCCTCGTCCTGAGCGTAGTAGTACAGGGGCCAGCCATTGGCTGCAATCTGTTGACTGCCGTCCCCCCGTTCGAAGGTGGTGAGTTCGGCGGTCACGTCGCTCCCAGCTAAGACCATATCGTCGGCCATCAGCGGCGGCCAGGCCTCTGCACAGTCACCCGAACAGGTACT
>CAZFOF010000285.1:0-2964 GCA_964520265.1 uncultured Halobacteriales archaeon
CCCGCGCCGGCCGAGCCAAAACGGGCATCGAAGCCCAGCAGTCGATGCTGATGACAGCGACGAACATCGTCTCCGACAACCTGGAGAACACCGTCGCCGACTGGCCGGATTTCGGGACGCTCGATGATTTCTACTACGAACTCGCAGACGCTATCGCCGATGTCGACGCGCTTCGCCAGTCGCTGAACGAACTCTCCTGGGCCTCCCGAAAGGCCACGGACATCCGCCAGGAGTACGAGGGCCGCCTCGTCCGTGGCGACACGGACACGGCTCGGAAACTCCGCAAGCAGGCCTGTGCCCGCGTCGCCGACGTCGTCGACGAGGTCAGTGAGGATATGCAAGCGCTCACCGAGGCACGCGAGACGCTCCGGAAGCTCCCCGACATCCGCCCCGACGAGCCGACAATCGTCATCGCAGGCTACCCCAACGTCGGGAAATCCTCCTTCGTCAACACCGTCACGCACGCCACAAACGAGACTGCGAGCTACCCGTTCACGACGACCGGTGTCAACGTCGGTCACATCGAACGCGACCGGCTTCGCTACCAGCTCGTGGACACGCCCGGCCTACTCGACCGTGCACCGGCAGAACGCAACGACATCGAATCCCAGGCAATCAGTGCGCTCGAACACGCCGCCGACGCCGTGCTCGTTTTCCTCGATGCCTCGGGTGACTGTGGCTACCCGCTCGACGACCAACTCGACCTCAACGAGGACATCGAGACGCGCTTCGACGTGCCCGTACTGACAGTCTGTAACAAATCCGACCGCTCGCGGGACGTCGAGGCCGACTACTACATGAGCGTCACCGAAGACGAGAACGTCGACGCCGTCCTCGACGCGGCAATCGAGGCCATCGACTACGAACCCGAACTCCCCTTCGAGGAGTAACGACTGGACGGCCGTGTCAGGTCGTCTCGATGGTCAGATACCGAACTTCTGTCTCGATTGGCCGTCCGAGTGTCTCTTCAGCCCGTTCGTCAATAGCCGAGGAGAGCCCGCCGACCGTCTCTCCCGGCGGAACACCCACAGTGACGACCAGCCGCTGTGGGCGCTGAAAGAGGACGGTGTTGCTCTGCTCGACTTCGACTTCCAGGAGTTCGACGTCGAACGACAGTGCCGCACTGGTATCCGAGACAGCGGTTTCGGCGTCGGTCTGGAGTTGCTGTGTCGTCGTCGCCCGCGTGTAGGAATCGAGTGTCACACCACCGAGAAACGCAGAGAGAACGAGGATGGCGACGACGAGCACGGCGATGCGCTTGATTGTCGCGTTCTTTGCGGTGTTCTGTCTGAACCAGTGTTCCGGCCGGTAGCCGCGATACCAGAGGACGACCAGCGCGGCGAGATTGATAGAGAGGACGTTGACGAGCAAGAGCACACTCGACCCGAATGTCACGAGTGGCCTGCCCCAGGCGATGCCGATACCGGCCGTCGCTGCCGGCGGGATGAGCGCCACGGCAATCATCACACCGACCAGCGCCGTCGAGACGCCGGAGGTGAGACTCACCACGCCCGCCACGCCCGCGCCAAGCGCGACGACAAGCGAGAGAAAGTCCGGGGCGATGCGCTCGCGTATCTCGGGGACGGTCGCCACGTCTGCCAGCGGCGGGACGACGTTGCTGTACCGGACAAACATTGCGAAAACAGCCGCGGTCAACACGGCCAGCAGCAAGCCACCAATCTGGAGGCGAACCCCGCGTGCAGACATCTCCTGGTCGTTGACGACGGTACCGACACTGGCCGCCATCGCCGGGCCGACAAGCGGCGCGATGACCATCGAGCCCACGACGACCGCCGGCGAGTCCAGGAGTAACCCCGCCGTCGCGATGAGCGCACTCACGATGGTCATGATGACGTAGGTTTTCGTCGACGGCGCGAGCGACCCGGCTGCGGCGGTCAGTTCCTCGCGTGCGATGATGTCCTCGTCTTTGTCTTCTGCGTACTCCTCCTGGAGGCGTTCGAACCGCTGAGAGACGACGGTGTTTGCCTCGACGACGACGGTGAACGTGTCGTCGCTCAATCCCGCCTCCCGCAGCGACTCGAGCACCGGTTCGACAGCGTTTGTCGGCAGCGGGAACGACGCGATGGCGGCATATTTCCGGACACCAGTCTCGTCGGTCACGACGTAATCGATACCCTCGTCGTCGAGTGCCGCCAGCACCGTCTCGCGTTTCCCCGCCGGAATTGTGACCTGAACGAGTCGCACATCTCGGGCGACGACGCGACAGGGAAAAAGCGTTCGGGGCCACCGCATTCGAGACCAGCCGACGCCCCCGCTGTCGGGCGAGAGCCAGCGGCTGTCCCCGACCACCGCACCCACTCAAATCCACCAGTACCGCCGCCAGAGACGAAGCACACCCCGAGTCAGTGGGAAACTCTCACCGCCGCGGGCGGCACTGACAGCACCCGCGACAGCCCCGACAGCCAGCACCGCGACCCCGACGACAAGCGCGACATCCCACAGCCCACCGCTCCCGTAGACGCCGATTTCGAGGACGGAGACCGCGGCGACGACGGCAGGGACGAGTGCATCGACCAGTCCCAGCAGCGCGTAGCCGACGATGCGACCGGTCTGCATACCCGGGGATGACCTGCGCTCGCAAAAAATCCGGCGACGGAACTAACAGCCTTATTCGGGCCGAGGGATTATCGGGAGTATGTTCGAAACGCGGCCAGCCCGCGACGCCGAAATCGTCCTCGCCGGGCGGTCGAACGTCGGCAAATCCACGCTGATGCGTGAGATTACCGGCCACACCTTCGACACCGGCCAGCGACCCGGCGTCACCCGGAAACCCAACCACTACGACTGGGCACCCGAGGATTTCGTCCTCACCGACCTGCCCGGCTTTGGCTTCATCAAAGGCCTCCCGGAGGACGCACAGGAGCAGATTCGCACCGACGTGGTGCGCTACATCGAGGCCAACGCAGAGAAGATTCTCGTCGGCGTGCTCGTCCTCGATGGCAA
>CAZFOF010000286.1:0-233 GCA_964520265.1 uncultured Halobacteriales archaeon
ACCGCAAGCAGATGAAACACATGCTCGACGAGGGCCACGACACCCGCGACCAGCGCCACCAGGAGATGGCCGAATACACCCGCGAGTGGGCGCGTGAACACTTCGGGCTCTTCCCCGAGGAGGGCTACGAGTCCCAGACGGTGACCTGCGTCGAGAACACCCGCAACATCGACGTCGCCGCCACCGTCGAGGAGGTCTCCGAGAAGTACGACATGGCATTCTCCAGTGGCTAC
>CAZFOF010000286.1:243-2658 GCA_964520265.1 uncultured Halobacteriales archaeon
CACATGGGCGAACACACCGTCGAGAGCATCAAGGAACTCACCGACGCCATCGAAGACGTCGCCGGACTCTGAGTTCGGTTCTACTTTTTCGTTTCTCAGCCTGACTACCCGCTCATCGTCAGTCCACCGGAGACCGACAGCACCTGCCCGGTGACGAAGGAAGCGTCGTCGCTCGCGAAGTACGCGACCGCCCCGGCCACGTCTTCGGGGTCGGTCATCCGTCCGAGCGGTATCTGGTCGCCCATCGCGCCCAGTATCGTCTCCGCGAGGTCTGTCTCCTCGCGCATCTCGCGTGTCAGCGGCGTATCCGCCGGCCCCGGCGCGACGACGTTGCAGTTGATGTCGTTGCGCGCCAGTTCTCGGGCGATGGTCTTGGTGAAGGAGACGATGCCTCCTTTGGTTCCAGCGTAGACCGCTTCGCCGGAACTGCCGACACGGGCGGCGTCGGAGGCGACTGCAACAACCGTGCCCGGGACGTCCTCGGCGACCATCCGCTCACAGAGGACGCGTGCGCAGTGAATCTGTCCCTTCAGGTTGATGTCGATGATTTGCTCCCACACCTCGGGATCTTGGTCGAGAAACCACTCGATGCGGTCCCAGCCGGCGTTGTTGACCAGCACGTCGATGGGGCCGTAGTCGTCCCAGACCGAATCGACGGCGGCCTCGATGCTGTCCATATCGGTCACGTCGGCGATTGCCGCCGTCGCGGTGCCGCCGACCTCTTCGACGGCCGCGACTGTCTCGGCCGCGCGTTCCTCGTCGATATCGTTGACGACGACCGTTGCACCCTCCTCCGCGAGTCGGACGGCAATCGCCCGGCCGAAGCCGCCGCCGGCACCTGTCACGAACGCCGTCCGCTGGTCGAGTCCTCGCATACGCCGACTGTCACCCCCCAGGACTATAGTAGTAGGCTTGGTACCAGGCGACATGACATTCGACACAATCGACACACAGCGCCACCCCGACGACGACCGACTCGCAGTCATCAAACTTGACGCTCCCGAACGGAGCAACGTCATCGACAGCCAGATGCTACACGAACTCGCCGAGGCTATCGTCGATGCGGACAGAAACAGCGACGTCTCCGGCATCGTCCTCGGGTCGACCGGTGACACCTTCTGTGCCGGTGCGGCCCTCCAGGAAATCAAGGAACTCTCCTTCGAGGACGGCGCACGCTGGCTGTCGGCCTACTTCGACACGCTCGATTTGCTCCGTGACACCGGCAAACCCGTCGTCGCCGGCGTGGAGGGCACCTGCGTCGCCGGCGGGAACGAACTCGCCTCGGCGTGTGACCTCATCGTCGCCGGCGAGAGCGCCCGCTTCGGTCAGCCCGAAGTCGGCGTCGGGTCGACAGCAGCCGGCGGGGGCGTCCAGTTGCTCCCGCTCATCGTCGGCGAGAAGCGTGCCCGTGACCTCCTGCTGACCGGTCGGCTCCTGACCGCCGAGGAAGCGCGGGCGATGGGCCTCATCAACCGCGTCGTCGACGACGGCAACGCCGAAGAGCGCGCAATCGACCTCGTCCAGACCATCGTCGACGAGAAGAGTCCCCAGGCCTATCGAACCATCAAGGCCATCATGAAGCAGTGGACGAACCTCGGCCTGACAGGCCAGGAGATGGCGCGTGACCTGACCGCCAGCGTCTGGGATTCGGAG
This sequence comes from uncultured Halobacteriales archaeon, assembly GCA_964520265.1. Taxonomy (GTDB): domain Archaea; phylum Halobacteriota; class Halobacteria; order Halobacteriales; family Haloarculaceae; genus Salinibaculum. The sequence goes on from CAZFOF010000286.1 coordinate 1,897, forward strand.
GAGTTCCGCGAGCGGGCCGATGCCTTCCTCGCGCGGGACGACCTCGACGCCCGTCCCTTCCAGGGGACACGTCCGAACGACCCCGAGGAGTGAGTGTCGACCGTCGGGTTCTATAGCGTCCGCTACGGCACCACCCACATGGACAGCGTCGAGCAGGCCCCGAGCGACAACCCCTACGTCGAGAACCCCGACACGGACTTCGACCCGGTCGAGGCGTTGAGCGAGGACGACGCCCGCGAACAGGCCGAGCAGTTGCGGGAGGCGATTCGCTACCACGACTATCGCTACTACGTCGACGCCGACCCCGCTATCGGCGACCGTACCTACGATACCCTCTTCGCTCGCCTCGATACCCTCGAGGGCACTTTCGACCTCGACACGGAGGGAAGTCCGACACAGCGCGTCGGTGGCGCACCCGTCGACGAACTCGAAACGGTTGCCCACGAGGCGCCGATGCTCTCTATCGACCAGAGCGGCGAGGCCGAGGAAGTTCGAGACTTCGACCAGCGCGTGCGCGATGCACTGGGGACGGAGTCGATTTCCTACATGTGCGAACCCAAATTCGACGGTCTCTCCATCGAGGTGGTCTACGAGGACGGCGTCTACCAGCGTGCGGCGACGCGGGGCGACGGTGAGCGCGGCGACGACGTGACCGAACAGGTGCGAACGATTCCGAGCGTCCCCCAGCGACTGCGCGGAGAGTACCCCGAGAAACTGGCCGTCCGCGGCGAGGTCTACATGCCCCGCGAGGCCTTCCAGGAG
>CAZFOF010000286.1:2668-2875 GCA_964520265.1 uncultured Halobacteriales archaeon
CCGGTGACGACCCCTTCGCCAACCCCCGCAATGCCGCCGCCGGCACGCTCCGCCAGCTCGACCCCTCGGTCGTCGCCGAGCGCCCACTTTCGGTCTTTTTCTTCTCCGTACTGGACGCGACCGTCGACTTCCAGAGCCACGACCAGCGCAATGCACGTCTGCCCGAGTGGGGGCTACGCGTCAGCACCGAGAGCGAACTCGTCGAGG
>CAZFOF010000287.1:0-2863 GCA_964520265.1 uncultured Halobacteriales archaeon
TCCCGGCGCCGGTGACGACGCGGGTCGTACAGATGGAACCGGGGCCGATGCCGACTTTTACGCCGTCGGCGAAGTCGATAACGTCTCTGGCAGCCTCTCGTGTCCCGATGTTTCCGACGACGACGTCCGCATCAACATCCTGTTTGATATCGCGAGCGCTATCGATGACGTTGCGGTTGTGCGCGTGTGCGCAGTCGATGAAGAGTATATCCACGCCGGCTTCGTCGGCCACTCGCGCACGCTCGCTCTCGAAGGGCCCGACAGCGACGCCGGCGATGAGATGACCGTCCTCGTCGCGTGCCGCCTTGTCGTACTCGCGTCGCTGGAGGATGCCTGCCATCGTGACGAGACCGACGAGACGGTTGCTCTCGTCGACGATAGGGACACGCTCGATTTTGTGTTCGTACATGAGTTCGAGCGCTTCGCGCGGCGTCACTTCCTCGTGTGCGGTCACGACCTCGTCTGTCATCGCTTCGCTGACAGCGTCGGACTCCCCGACCTCCAGGTACGGACGGATGTCGGTGCCGGAGATGATACCCAGTACCTCGCCGTCGTCGTTGACGACTGGCGCACCCGAGACGCCCTGTCGACTCATCATCTCGTCGACATCGCGGACAGTCTGTTCGGGGGATGCTGTCACCACGTCGCGAATGATTAGCTCGTCTGCTTGCTTGATACGCTCGACTTCCGATGCCGTCTCCTCGACAGTCATATTCCGGTGCAGGACACCAAGCCCGCCGTGGCGCGCCATCGCAATCGCCATGTCGCTTTCAGTGACGGTGTCCATCGCCGCCGACAGCACCGGCACGTTCAGTGAGACGTTTTTCGACACCTTCGTCGCGGTGTTTGCCTCGTCGGGTTCGACGTGACTCTCCTTCGGTCGCAGGAGGACATCGTCGAACGTCAGTGCCTCGGGTACGCGGAGTTTCTCGGAGAAGGGCTCGGAATCGTTCGCCATGTAATCCGTCACGGGGGGGCGCTGAAAAGCGTTGCGAGATTCGCCACGAGCGGGCGAGACTCTCTGGCATACGCCACTTTCCCGAACGGTTCCCGCCGCATCTGCTGGCGTACGTCCCGTGGCGACCGGGCGATGAATAACACCCACGGCGAGTGTCACTGTACGATTGTGGCATCGAGGCGACACCGTGGACAGATAGTTGTACATCACTGTGCAGTTTCGGGAGTTGTTGGCGAAGGATTTTGGCGAGGTTCAATTTCGAGAGGTGATTTCTGGATGTTTCCGCGGTGTGGTTCCGTTTCTCACGCAATGTTTTTACTCCGACGCTGCAATATTTACGAGTATGTACTCCGCTTGTTCCACGCGCGGACGTATCGCCGCCAGGCAGTCGCGCTCGCCCAGCGTGGCGAATACATTTTTCGTGGGACAGAAATCCAACGCGGAGTTCCACTCGCGGGTGACTGGCAGGCGCGCCCCCAGGCGTGTACGATACCACCCATCGGCCACGGGAGACGGCCACAGCCCCTGAGCGATGAGTAGCTCGCAACACCCGATTGCGCTCTCCATCGAGCAGCAGGTCGACGACGCGACGAAGTTGCTCGCTATCGTCATGTGTCTGCCGCTGGTCGATGGTCTCTTCCCCGCGCTCGTGCTTGCGGGGGCACTCGATAGCATCACTGGCATCATCGAGGTTGGTCTGCTGGTCTTCGGCGGTAGTGCGATGGTCGCCGTCATCATCGCCGAGATGGACGACACGCCCCGCAAACAGGCGAAGATCGTCCTCGGCGTCGGGGCACTCGTCATGGCGCTTGCCATCATCGAGGCGGCACTGGCTCCAACGATTGCCGGCGTGCTCGAACTGGCCGTCTTCGAACGCTTCGCTGGCGTGGTCATCCTCGCCGTCGCGGCAAAGACCGCAAGCGCCCGCATCGGCGAGTATCTCCCCCGACCAGCCATCATCGTCGCGCTCGGACTGGTCGCCAGTATCGACCCCGCTGGTGCCACGCTCGTCGTCGACGCCCGACCCGACCTGATACTCCGTGCGGCGGCCGCGGCCGGCGTCGGTGTCGGCTTCGCGCTCGTCGTCGCGCTGGTCAGTCCGTGGCTCCGTAATGCGGTCGACCTCGACCGCTTTCGCTTCGGGAGTGCGGTCGCGCTGGGTGTTCTGCCGCTGTCTATCTTCGGCATCATCCCCGCGAACGCACCGCTTGCGCTGGCCGTCCTCGTCGTGACCGCTATCTTCGCGTTCGAACCCGGGCGCGCCCGTGAGCGCGACTGGGAGTACGAACCCGACGATATCGACATCACCGCGGCGCTGTCGAACGGCGGCAACCCCAACACCCAACCCGTCGAGGAGCGCATCGACGGCGGTGACACCGCCGACTACGAGGACGAACGGCTCCCCTGGCTGTGAGCGAAAGCCAAGGCTTAGGGACGATGCACGCCCACAAGCGGGTATGGCAGACAATCGCGTGGTGCAAGGCAGAATGGTAACCCCCGGAAGCCTCGCCGAACTCATCGAAGGCGAGGACGTGATGGATGCAGAGCCCATAGAAGACGCCGACGACGACTGTCCCGAGTGTGGCGGCGACGTACTCGAAGTCGGGTATATGCCCTCGGCACTGGAGTTCGTCACTGGCTGGAAATGCCAGGAGTGTGACTGGGCCGACACCGACCGCGAGTAATCGAAATTCCTTTAGGCCGTTTCGTCCAACGATGGAGTGCGGGCTCGTGGCCTAGTCCGGGAAGGCGGCTGACTCCAGAGGCTACGCGCCTGGGACGAGACTCCAGCTGATATACTGAACGGCCCGGCTGATCACCGGCCGTGTTGATGACCCTCTGGAGTTCCGAGGCGCAACCGGAGATATCAGCCGATCGGGGGTTCAAATCCCTCCGAGCCCATTC
>CAZFOF010000288.1:0-2860 GCA_964520265.1 uncultured Halobacteriales archaeon
GGTGCCGGCCATCTTCTCGTCGAAGAGAATCTGGTCGGTCGGTTCGGTGATGCCGCGGTTCATCCCGACGCCGAGTTCGCCCAGTTCCTTCGCGCCGCCGTCGGTCTCCAGGATGGATTCGATGACAGCGCCGCCGCTCTCGGCTTCCCAGTCGACGACGACGCCGTCTTTGAAGACGAGGCGGACATCCTCGACGCGCTGCCCGCGGACCGTCATCGGCACGTCGAAGACGACCTGCCCGGCGGTGTCGTAGGGGGCGGTGAACACCTCGCCGCTGGGCAAGTTGTGTGAGTCGTCGGCGACGCTTGCGGTGGAGTTGACCGCGCTGCGGCCGTCGATAAACAGCGTGAGGTCGGTCGCGTCACTCTCCTTGCGGATGCGAACTTCGCTGCCGTCGTCGAGGAGTTCCTTCAGTTGGGCCATCTCCGTGGCGAGTTCCTCCCAGTCCCGGAGGATGGCGTCGTAGACGAACTCGCGGTAGGCCTCGATACTCATCCCCGCTTGCTGGGCCATCGCACGCGTGGGATGAACCGTCGAGACCCAGTCGGTGTCCAGCCGCGCCTCTCGAATCCGCTCGCGTGCCTTCGCGTAGGCTTGCTTGGTGTCGTCGGGCACGTCCGCGCTCGCGGCCGTGTTGCGTGTCCCCCGCAGTGAGAGCACACTGTCGGCCTGTTCGTACAGCGAGCGCTCGTACTCCGGGTCTGTCTCGAAATTACCGTCGTGGGCACGAAGGTAGGCGCTCGTGAGTTCTTCGGAATCGTAGCAGGCGAGGAGGTTGGCACCGCGCTCGCCCAGTTTTGCGGCGACGGCGACGCCCAGGTCGTGTGCGCCTTCGCCGACGCGGAGCACGACATCGTCACCGCGATCGATGCGGGCACTCCAGTCCACGAGCGTCTCGGCGTGGTCGTGGATGCGTGTGTCCATACCACCCGGTCGGGGCGGTGGCATAAAATCGCTCCGTCGGCGGCCGGTCTCACACGCCGGTCGAACTGCCGCTCACGCCGTCGCCAACAGGGAATCGAGGTAGGCCGACCACCCCTGTTCGAGATCGTCGCCCACGTCCATTTCGAGTGCAACGTGGAAGCCAGTCGAGCCGTCAGCGGCGGCGAGCAGGAAGGCAGCAGTCGCGCGGGGGTCGACCTGCCGGAAGACACCCTCTTCGACGCCGTCGCGGACGATATCCGTCAGTACGTCGAGCGTGGCCGATTCCAGTTCCAGCAGTGGCTCGCGCAGTGTCTCGTTGTAGGGAGCGTGGCTGAGCAGTTCCATGATGGCGACGTGGACGCCGGCCGCCTCATCGTCGGGCGAGAGAAACAGGTGTTCGCAGGCGGCACGGAGCCGTTGTTCGGGGTCGTCGACGCCGATTGCGGCCAGGTCGTCGCCCAACTGCCCGGCCGTGTGTCCGAGAAATGCCGCAATCATCTCGTCTTTGGTATCGAAGTAGTAGTAGAGCCCGGCCTCGCTTTTGTCGTACTCCTCGGCGATTTTGGCCGTCGTCAGTCGCTCGTAGCCGTGTTCGGCGAGTGCCTGCCGAACCGCGACTGCGATTTCGGCTTTCCGCTCCGGCGAGATATCGTCGCTCATAGTGGTGAGTGAGTGCTCGCTCGCTTCAGGGTTACGTTGACGACTGCTCGGGGGAGTCGTCCGTGCCTGTCAGTCGTCCCGCGGCAGAGTCGCGCTGGCCGGTCGCCGGAACGAGTTCGGTGCCGCTTGTGGCACCCAGTCCGCGCGGCGGATTGTTGTTGTACACCGTCTCGTACTCGTCGGCACTGATGCGATAGGTTTCGTGCCAGATACCGACAGCGCCCTCGTCGGCCTGGTCGTTGTAGTCGCTCCAGGCGTCGAGATGCAGGCGGTCGCTGTCGCGGGCGTACGCCTCCAGGGACTCGAAGGAGTCCCAGTACTGGACGAAGCCGACGGTACGAAGCGGTGAGACGAACCCCCAACTGCCGAGCAGTCCCGAATCCGGGTCACCTTGCAGTTCACGCACCATCCGCGGTGCGGCCAGGAATACTGGGAGCCAGCGATGCAGTTTCCAGAACGCGTTGATGCGCATCCCGATGAGGAAGACGACGACGTCGTCCTCGCGCTCGGCGTGGACACGACCTGTCTGTTCGGTCTCTCCCAGCAGTTCGCGAAGACGAGCGACGATACTCCGGAGCGTGCTCATCGCTCGTTCTCCTCCAGCGTTGCTTCGACTGCCGTCTCGAATTCTGCTTCGTCGATATCGCCGTCGACGTAGCGCTGTTTGGCTCGTGCCAGGGCGTCCGTGTTTGTCCGGTCGATTCGCCAGTCGGTCAGTCCCTCACTGCGACGGTGTGCGTAGCCGACGGCCAGTGGCAAGACGACGCCGTAACCGACCGGCCAGACGAGCCACGCCATCGGTACATCTGCGAGCGTCAGTGTCAGTCCCACGGCCAGCACTACCATCGAGACGGTACCGGCGACCGACGCTGTCGCGGTCTGAGTGTGTGTTCCTGTCCTCATATCTCGTACTACAACCTCCATGGTGATAAATTTTGAGTAAGTACTTACTTAGTATCGATTGAGACGACAACCAGTCAACCGTCTTCTTTTTGCTACCGGGACGTTGGGGTGCATTCCCGCAACGACGGTTCTCGTCCGGCGAGTACTACTTCAGCACCGGCTGGTGGTGTCGCAAAAAATGAAAGAGAGGTGTGGTATGCGACCTAGTCGTCAGCAGGTGCCGCGCCACCCTCGTCGTGTTTCTGCTTGACGTGGGTGAGCTTGCCACCGTCGGCGAGGATTTCGCGCTCGCGCTCGGAGGCGTCCAGCGTGCCCGTCGCTTCCCAGTCGTCGTTCACGCGGATGGTGAACTCTTTCTGGCCGGAACGGACAG
>CAZFOF010000289.1:0-2859 GCA_964520265.1 uncultured Halobacteriales archaeon
GTCATCCAGGCCTGCGGGCGCGTCGTACGCGCACCCGACGACTACGGGGCGACGTATCTCGCCGACTCTTCGCTGGTCGACCTCTTCGAGCGTGCCCGCACGGATATGCCAGCGTGGTTTCGCGACCAGGTCGACCGGATGCACCGGCCGACGCTGCCACAGTTCGACCCGCGGGACGCACTCAGCGGGCAGTCAACTGCGACGACGCGCCGGCGGTCGCGCCGCTCGCGCTCGTCGGATACCAGCGACGAGAACCATCCGCTCTCGGATGTGTGGGACTAGAAGAGCGATGTGAGTCCGTACGCGACTGATGACCCCACCATCAGGAGGACGAAGAGGATGGCGAGAATCTGTTGTTTGTCCATATACGACGTAAACTCCGCTGGCAAATTATGGGTTTCGACTGTTGGCGGCGGCACGGACGAGTCTCGCTTCGGCCTTCTGCAGATGTTCGGTGGCTGTACTCGGCGCGCAGTCGAGATGTTTGGCGACGGCTTTGTGCGTCGCCTGCCGTGGCTGTTCGTAGTAGCCGAGTTCGAGTGCCGTCTCCACGGCTTCGCGCTGGCGGGCACTCAGCGCCTGGAAGGGTGCCGCCGATATCGAGAGTGACCCTTCCGACCCGACGGTCTGTATCGTCGTCTCGATTGTGTCGGGGAGCCTGTCGACCACTGCCTCTAAGACTGCACTTTCACCGACGAGTCGCACGCTCATCCGGCCCTCCTGGTAGACCAGCGGCTTCAGGACGATGAGTCCCTCCGTCCCGATAACGTCGAAGATGCCACGCAACAGCGGGTGTGCGCTCCGGTCGAGTCGCACCAGCAGATAGCCGGCACCCGGATGATCGTCTCGCGGTTCGACGCTGGTGGTCGCGCTCACGTCGGTAGCCTCCGGCGTCTCCAGGAGCGCCTCGCGTGCGGCCCGGCAGTCCCCGTCGATTGCATAGAAGACCGTCACGCTTGTCTCGCTGCCGAGGTTCCAGTCCAGCAGGCGCGCCTGTTCGATGGCCGGTGAGTCTGCGATGACCTGGAAGGCAGCGGGCATGACCGACACCGGCGGGTGTCCGGCGACGCGAAGATAGCGCATGGCCGGATAGCATGTGGGACAGTGACATAAAGTCACCTGGCTGTCGGCGCTAACCCTGGTTCCGGCGTGCGTCTCGTCTGCACCTGAGCACAAATCTTGTGTGTCTGGTACTCGTTCACACAATATGGAACTCACCGCCGCGGAGTTCGAGGCGCTGGTCTCCGGCGCATCGCCGGAGGTCGTCGAGGACTTTGTCGCGGCGCTCTGGGACGCCCGTGGCTGGAAAACACACGAGGATGGCGAGACACTCGTCGCTCGGGAGGAAGACGGGGCAAAGCAGACACTCGGCGTGTGCCGGACGGTCGACGACGATGGGGTCGACGCCGATATTCTGGTCTGGCTCGGCGAAGGGTCTCCCGAGACGACCGATGGCAGTCGCGTCGTCACTGTCGACGAACTCTACCAGATGACCCGCTATGCCGTCGACAGTGACGTCACCGAGCGACTGCTGGCGACACATTTCGATGTCCAGACGGCTGTACCCGTCGACGAGGGAACTGCCGAGGAGACTGCACACGACTCGACCGACGGCGACGAGACTGCCCGGGAACGCGAACAGCATTCGACCGATAGCGAGGAAACCGCCCAGACGAGCGAACCGGATGCGACCGGGACGGATGAGAGCGAGCCAACTGACGAGAGTGACAGACTCGCACAGACCGTGGCCGACACCCAGCGCGATACAACTGACACGGATACCGGGGACGACTCGCTCGTTCTGGAATCCGAGAGTACAGCAGCCGCCGGGACGAGTCGTCGAACACTGCTCGTGGCCGTTGGAACGGGCATTCTGGCCGGTCTTGGACTCGCAGAGGGTGCACGGATGGTCGTGGGCGACCAGCCCCCATCGGACGCGTCGACGGCGACGCCGACACCGAAACGGGGCGTGGCATCGGTACCGATACCCGGTGTGACTGCCGACGGCGGCGTCGAAGATGCGACGGCGCTGGCGCGGAGTCACGTCGACGAGTTGCGGGAGACTGGGTATACGCTACGGACGACCCGGACGATACACGACATCGACCAGCGGCTTCGCTCGTCGCTTTCGCTCGAGGTCACAGTCGATACCGATGAGCGATATCTTGCGACGGTGGCGACGGCCGGGCCGGGCGCACCGGTGTTGCTTGGCTCGCCGCCGTCGCAGGCGACGTACTGGTCTGACGGTGACGTCTATCTCCGTGCCACCAGCGACGGCGAAGAGACGACCTACAACTCCTTTCGCCCGCCGGACGGCCATGCCTCGACGCGAGATTACTGGGTCAACACCGTCCCCTTTGGCGGGCAGACGGGTACCGCTCGCCGGTACTTTGCCGCCATCTTCGAGGTGATTCCCACGGCCATTACCGGTGCTTCCCCCATCGAAAACACGACGCTGTACCGCCTTCGGAACACCGACGAGCGTCCACTCGAACAGACTTCAGAACTGGAACAGATGCTGGGTCTGCGGCTTGTTCGAGATATCACACTGACGGCTGAAGTTGACGAACGGGGTATCATTCGGTCGTTTCACAGCGACCATACCGGACAGACTGACGACCGGACGGTACGGGTGCGGCGTGCTGTCTCGTATACGGATATCGGCGAGACGAGCGTCGAGCGTCCGACGTGGTACGACCGGGCACTCGAAGAATAAGGTCGTGCCCGGTCAGGCGTACACGTCGTCGACGATGTCGCGTACGCTCTCGGGCCGTCTGCGACCGGTTTCAGTCCGCTGGTGTTCCCCGTCGCGGAAGACGACGAGTGCAGGTGCCGCGGAGATGTCGTAGTCGTTGACGA
>CAZFOF010000290.1:0-2850 GCA_964520265.1 uncultured Halobacteriales archaeon
CAAAGTTTGTTTCTTGACACCCATCCCGCCATAGTCGGCTCCAAGACCGCTCTTGCCACCGTTTTTGTTCGAGGCAAGTTGGTCATCGTTGAGAAAATTAAACGTGAACATCGGGCCGTCGTTAGTGTTGAACCGCTCAATCTCTTCGTAGAACCCATGCGCGTCCGATGACGAGCCGCTGGTGGAGGTCGAACTGGAGGCCGATTCCGAGGAAACCGATTCCGAAAGGGTCTGTGTGGACTTGGACGCGTTCTCGACGAAAACCCTCTGCGTTGCTTCGTCAGTCTGTCCGGTGGAATCGAGAACGGTCACCGAAATTTCTGTCTGTCCAGGGGTATCGAACGAGAGGTTCCGCTGTATCGTTGTCTGGTCGTCCTTGAGTGCGGTCGTCCCGACGACTGTTTGATTTTGTTCCCATCGAAGTTGCCCAAGAGACAAGTCCCCCGCTGTCACCGATGCCTCGTATGTGTACGACTCCTCGGTACCCGGGTTGGGCGGCCCTGACAGCGTCACGGATGGTGGCTCGCTTGCGACCGACGTGACGTATATCGTATCGCTATTGTTTCGACCCTCACTGTCGGTTGCGGTGACGGTGACAGTGTACGTCCCGTTCTGGCGGGCTCGAAAACGCGTTTGTACACAGGACTGACAGACGGGTGTCTCCGTCGAGCCGTTCGGCGTCGTGATTTCCCAGTGGTAGCTCTCTATCTGGCCGTCCGGAGCAACAGAGCCACCTGCGTCGAGATAGACTGTTGCCCCCTGACGTACTTCCTGGTCGAGTCCTGCTTCGACGAGCGGTTCCCCAGTCGCACTGACCACCCCCGCACCGAGCGCGACCCCGGTGAGTAACAGCACGGTCAGCAGATACCCCCGTTGCATCTACACCTGCGTTGGGGTGGCTGTGTTCCCCACTAAATAAATTCGTATCATATCGAATGGAAAAACAGGCAATGAATTCCGGTTGGGGGCGAGTCACGTGCACTCAAACAAACGCTTTTATTCGGTCGCACGCGGGTACCGGTAGGTATGGATACGGCCGACCGTGTCGACCTCGTCACGCGCTACACTGAAGAGGTTGTCACAGAAGAGGAGCTCGCTGAACTGCTGGACGACGAATCGCCGTCGGCCTACATCGGGTACGCGCCCACTGGAGAGATGCACATCGGCCACTTCACGACGATGCGAAAGCTGGCTGATTTCCTGCGCGCAGGCCTGGACGTGACGGTGCTCATCGCCGACCTGCACGCGCATCTCGACGATGAAAAAAGTCCCTTCGACCTGCTCGATGCACGCTCGACGTACTACGAGGAAGCAATCGAGGGCATGATAGAGGCCGCCGGTGCAGACCCCGACGATATCGAGTTCGTCCGCGGGACAGAGTTCCAGCTCGACGAGGAGTACACTCTGGAGATGTACCGAATGGCTGCCGAAACGACTATCGCCCGCACACAGCGAGCGGCGAGTGAAGTGGTTCGCGAGAGCGAGAGCCCGAATCTCGGCGGGCTCATCTACCCGCTGATGCAAAATCTCGACGTGAAAGCACTCGAAGCTGATATCGCCTACGGCGGCGTCGACCAGCGCGGCATCTATATGCTCGGCCGGGAGATTCTCCCCGACCACGACTGGCACGAGCCCGTCTGTCTGTTTGCTCCCTTGCTGTCGGGGCTCTCCGGTGGCAAGATGAGCGCTTCCGAGGCGGGCTCGAAGGTCAATCTTACCGACGACCCGGAAACAGTCGCCGACAAAATCAACGATGCCTACTGCCCGATGGGGGAGACAGAAGACAACGGCGTCCTCGAGTACATCGAGTTCCTCGTCTGGCCCATCCTCGACCAGAACGACGACCAGTTCGTCGTCGAGCGCCCCGAGGAGTACGGTGGTAATCTCACCTACGAGACCTACCAGGAACTCGAAGAGGACTTCGTCAGCGAAGAACTGCACCCCGCAGATCTCAAGGGAGCGGCCGCCGAGTACATCGCCGATGTCATCGCTCCCGTTCGCGAGCAGTTGACGGCACAGGACAACTTGCTCAGTGAGGCCTACCCCGAGACGTACGGAGATTCGTAGGCGATGACTGACGGCGACGACTCGCCACCCTCCGGCCATCGCGACCCGTCTCGCGTACGCGAGGTGTACGATTCGATTGCAACGCACTTCTCGAAGACACGCGAGTACCCCTGGCCGGAGATCGAATCGTTCGTCGAGTCAGTCGCCCCAGCAGCGCGCGGCCTGGATATCGGCTGTGGAAACGGCCGACACATGGCGACGCTTGCGGAGAAGGTACAGCGGTTGGTTGGTGTCGACACCAGCCGCGGGCTCCTCTTGGAGGCTCGTGACCGCCGCAGCCAGGAGAACTGGCACGGCGAACTCGTCCAGGGCGACGCTGGTACGCTCCCGTGTTGTCCCTCGACTATCGACATCGCAGTGTACATCGCGACGCTCCATCATCTACCAACACAGGAACAGCGCCGGGGAAGTCTCTCCGAACTCGCACGCGTGCTGGACACCGATGGAGTGGCACTGGTCAGTGCCTGGAGTACAACACACGACCGATTTTCCACGAGCGGAGATGCAGACACGGGGTTCGATACGACTGTCGACTGGACGCTGCCCGGCGGTGAGACGGTGCCGCGGTTCTATCACATCTACGCGCCCGCGGAGTTCGACTCAGACCTGGAAGCCGCCGGGTTGGATATTCAAGATAGTTACATTTCCAGTGGAAACTGCTATGCGACAGTGACCGCACCCGACAGCGACAAAGGGAAACGCCCTTAATTGCCGACCGGAAAGGAGTAATCGAGCGCCGGTGGTCTAGTGGTAGGACCTGAGCCTTCCAAGCTCATGGCCCGG
>CAZFOF010000291.1:0-2816 GCA_964520265.1 uncultured Halobacteriales archaeon
AACTCGGGGTTCTGGCCCATCAACGGCCCCATGATGGCACCGACCTGTGCGTCGCTGTCGTGTTTCAAGGCGTTGAACAGGGCGTTGACCTCGGCGGCCGTCTCGGCCTGTTCGCGTATGTCGTCGTCCATTACCAGCGCATGTGGGACGGGGCGTGAAAACTGGGTCGGTCTCCGGGCCGGTGGACTCCCTGCGCGGACTTGTGTTTGTGTCTCACTCGCGCATCCTCCGGATGGAACTAATTCTGCGGCGTCGTCCACACTGAGTATGAGTCCCGACACCGATTCGCTCGGTACCACGACGAGTCTCTGTCCGACCTGTCTGACCGAAGTGCCCGCGACGTACGAAGCCCGTGACGGTGCTGTCGTCCTGGCCCGAGTCTGTGACGACCACGGCGAGTCGAGTCGACAGGTCTGGGGGTCGGTCGACCACTGGGAGTGGGCAAACGACTTTGGCCCCGACCCGGTGCCTGACGGCGACCTGGAGGTCGAGGGCGACCACGCCTGTCTGGCCATCGTCGAAGTAACAGAGGACTGCAACCTCTCCTGTTCGTTCTGTTTTGCCAGTTCCGGCCCCGGCGGGAAACAGAAAGATTTCGAGGAAATCATCGACCTGCTGGAGACGGTCAAAGCAGAAGGTGGAACCCGCCCAATCCAGTTCTCGGGCGGTGAGCCGACCGTCCGTGACGACCTTCCGGAACTCGTCGAGCGGGCCGGGGAGATGGGGTTCGAGCACCTGCAGGTCAACAGCAACGGCCTCGTCCTCGCACAGAAAGATGGCTACGCCCAGCGCCTGGCCGACGCTGGCGTGAGTGCGGTCTACCTCCAGTTCGACGGACTGGAGAGTGACACCTACGAGGAAATTCGGGACGTGGACATCGCAGACGCCAAACACGAAGCAATTGCGGCCTGTCGGGAGGCCGACCTTCCGGTCATCCTCGTTGCGACTGTCGTCCCGGGAACGAACGACCACGAACTGGGCGACATCGTCAGGTTTGCACTCGACAACGACGACATCGTCCAATCCGTCAACATCCAGCCGGTGGCCCACTTCGGTCGCTACGAGCAACACGAGGGGCGATTCTCCGCTGACGAGTGTGCTCGTCGCCTCGCCGACCAACTCGATGGCATAGAACCACGCGACTTGCTTCCGGTTCCGTGCTGTTCGTCGACCTGCCAGCTTGCAACGGCGGTCATCGGTGGCGAGGGTGACGACATCCTGCCGGTCACCCGTCTCATCGACAGCGATGCAATCGGCGAGATGTCCGGTCTGGTCGACGAGGGTGACTGGATGGATATTCTCGCCGGGACGCAGGCCGGTGGTGACCTCGCCTGTACGGCCGCAGACTGCTGTGGCGGCGGCCCGACGGTCGGCGAAAACAGCCCACTCGACGCTGTTCTCCCCGTCTCAATCACCGGATTCATGGATGCCGACGCCGCTGACGTGGAACGGCTCAACAACTGCTGTCTCTCTGTGCCGACACCGGACGGCGACCTCGTGCCGTTCTGTGGCTACAACATGACGACCGAGGACGGCGAGTACGCGCTTCGCAACCGAAACGGCTGGGGTGGCCGCACCAGTGTCGACGCTGACCTCCCCGACCCCGGCGACGGCGACCTTCCGCCCGCACCGGACGTGTCACTCCCCCAGGCCGAGGACGGAACGGGTGCCGACGATGACTAGCCTGGCTGCTGCCCTCTCGGGCGACCCGTGGCAGGCGCTCCGACTCGTCCTCGGTGACCCGTTGCATCCGGGCGGGCACGAGGCTACCGCGAACCTGCTCGACCGTGCCGGCGTCGGGAGTGGAACTGCAGTCCTCGATATCGGCTGTGGCGCTGGTGGCGCACTGGAGTTGAGTCGGGAACGCGGTGCGCAAGCGGTCGGACTCGACAGTAATCCAGCCGACGAGGAGGGTGTCGTCCGCGGCGACCTCTCGACGCTTCCGTTCGCAACCGGAACCGTCGATGTCGTCCTCGGCGAGTGCGTGCTGTGTCTGGCTCCAGACCTCGACGCGGCACTGGCTGAGACTCGCCGCGTCCTGGGAAACGGCGGCCGATTGGCGCTCTCGGACGTGACCGTCGACGGCGACCCGCCGACGGTGCCCCAGTCCGTCGGTCAGGCTCTCTGTCTCCACGACCGCGGCAGTCGGTCGGCGCTGGTCGACCGTATCGAGGCCGCGGGATACCGTGTTCGTGATGTTCGCGACCAGCAAGATGACCTGCTCGCGATGCGAGACCGGGCGAAAGAGCGGGTGAACGTCGACGAACTGGCGACGCTACTCGGCGACACGGGCCACCATCTCGAAGACGGCATTGCGAACCTCGAGACGGCGCTGGAGGACGGCACCGTCGGCTACGTCTCTATCGTCGCCGAGGCTGTCTGATACAGTTTTTCTAAAAAAGCGATGTGTGTCGCTGTAAGCGACGGGTGTGTCTTATTGTCGGACGACGTTCGCTGCGCGAGGCCCCTTCGGTGAGGACTCGATGTCGAACTCAACCTCAGTACCTTCCGTCAGATCCTCTCCGCCGACATCTTCCATGTGGAAGAACACGTCTTCGTCGTCGTCGAGGTCGCCGTCATCAGTCGAAATGAAACCGTAGCCGCCAGTGTCGTTGAAGAAATCAACCTTACCGTTTGCCATTACGAACAAACAGTGTCTGCGGGGGCTAATAACCCTTCCGAGGGTCGCGGTACCACGACCCCCGTTCTATATTCGCGTGGAACAGGTTCGCACCGACAGTACCTCCGTATTTCGGTGTGCTGTTCGGTTCCGGAGGCGCAGGTACTTAGCGGGCGGACACGAGTGAGGATATGGA
>CAZFOF010000292.1:0-2816 GCA_964520265.1 uncultured Halobacteriales archaeon
TCTCCGGCAGCGCGGAGACGAAGATAGACCAGGTTGGTGAGCCGATCCGACTCGAACAGGCGATCGAACGCAACCCCGAGGGCAGCAACGTGCGGGTGATCCGATGAGCTACGCCGAGTTCGACGCCGACACCGTCGTCGACGCCTCGGACTGCATCATGGGCCGCGTGGCCTCGAAGGTCGCACAGCGCGCACTGGACGGCGAGCGCGTCGCCGTCGTCAACGCCGAGCGCGCCGTGATCACGGGCCGCGAGGAGTCCACGATGGAGAAGTACCGCGCCCGCGACGCGCTGGGCTCGGACCAGGGCCCCGCCTACCCGAAGCGCCCCGATATGATCTTCAAGCGCGCGGTGCGGGGGATGCTCCCGCACAAGAAACCGCGCGGTCGCGAGGCCTTCGAGCGCGTGCGGGTCTACGTGGGTAACCCCCACGACTACGACGCCGAGCGCCTCGACGGCACGAGCCTGGACCGACTCTCGAACATCCGATTCACCTCGCTCGCGGACGTGAGCGAGGAGCTTGGAGCAAACAAGACATGGTGACGAACACCTCCGGCAAGAAGAAGACCGCCATCGCACGGGCGACGGTCAGCGAGGGCGACGGCCGCGTGCGGATCAACTCCCGCCCGGTCGAGCTCGTCGAGCCCGAGACCGCCCGCCTGAAGATGACCGAACCGTTCCGCGTCGTCGACGGCTACCGCGACGACGTCGACATCAACGTGCAGGTCGAGGGCGGCGGCTACGCCGGCCAGGCCGACGCCGTCCGCACCGCGATCGCACGCGGGCTGGTCCAGCACTCCGGCGACGCCGAGCTGCGTGACGCCTTCATGGAGTTCGACCGCTCGCTGCTGATCAACGACGTGCGCCAGTCCGAGTCCAAGAAGTGGGGCGGCCCCGGTGCGCGGGCCCGCTACCAGAAGTCCTACCGGTGATTCATCTATGATGGTCCCAGTCCGTTGTTTCACGTGTGGAAATGTCGTGGGCGAACACTGGGAGGAGTTCAAGGCACGGACGCGAGAGGCCGAGGAGCCCGAAGACCCAGAGATGGTTCTTGACGAACTCGGTGTCGAGCGCCACTGTTGCCGTCGGATGCTCGTCTCGCACAAAGACCTGGTCGATATCGTGGCTCCATATCAATGATGGCACGCAAGAGTAACCGATACGAGAAGGCACGCATCATCGGAGCGCGAGCGCTGCAGGTCGCCTACGGTGCCCCAGTGCTCGTCGATACCGACCAGACACAGCCGATTCTCATCGCCGCCGAGGAGTACGACGAGGGCGTTCTGCCCTTTACTGTCCGGCGAGGTGACGAGACGTGACACTCATCACGGACGTGCGCCTGCGCCGGGTACTCGATTCCCGTGGCAACGCAACCGTCGAAGCCGATGTCCGGACCGAAAGCGGTGGCTTTGGACGCGCCAGAGCCCCCAGCGGGGCGTCGACGGGCGAGTACGAGGCCATCGAACTGCCGGTCAACGAGGCAATTGCCAGCGCCCGAGAGGAAGCCGTGCCACGACTTGTCGGCGAAGTCTACGCCGGCGACCAGCGTGACGTCGACGCGACGCTCCACGCTGCAGACGGGACGGACGACTTCTCACAGATTGGTGCAAACAGCGCCGTCGCCATCTCGATGGCTGCGGCAAAGGCCGGTGCAGATATCGCCGGACTTCCGCTGTTCCAGCATCTCGGTGGTACCTTCCGCGGGAACACCCTCCCGGTGCCACTCGGGAACGTCATCGGCGGCGGCGAGCACGCAGCGGATGCGACACACATCCAGGAGTTCCTCGCAGCGCCGGTCGGCGCGCCTTCTGTCGAGGAGGCAGTCTTTGCGAACGCGGCCGTCCACGGAAAAGCCGCGGAGATTCTCGACGAGCGCGACGTCGCCTGCGGCAAGGGTGACGAGGGTGCATGGGCACCCAGTATCGACGACGCAGCGGCCTTCGAGATTATGGCCGAGGCAGTCGAGGCCGTCGCAGACGACGTTGGCTTCGAGATTCGCTTCGGACTGGATATGGCGGGTGCTGAACTGTACGACGAGTCAGAAGATGGCTACGTCTACGGCGACCGCGTCCGTGATACCGACGAGCAGATCGACTACGTCGCCGACCTTGTCGAGGAGTACGACCTCGTCTACGTGGAAGACCCACTGGACGAAGACGACTACGAGGCGTTTGCGACACTGACAGACCGCGTCGGCGACCAGACGCTCATCTGTGGTGACGACCTCTTCGTCACGAACGTCGAACGTCTGGAAACCGGTATCGAGCAGGATGCGGGCAACAGCATTCTGGTCAAACCCAACCAGATTGGCACGCTCACCGATGCTGTCGACGCAGTCGAGCAGGCAGTCGCCAACGGGTACGACCAGGTCATCTCCCACCGGAGCGGAGAGACCGAGGACACCACGATTGCACACCTCGCCGTGGCAACCGACGCGCCCTACATCAAGACGGGTACCGTCGGCGGCGAGCGCACGGCGAAACTGAACGAACTCATCAGAATCGAACACAACGCATGAGCGGAAACGAAAACGAAGGCCTCGACGCATCCGAGTCCGACGTCGACCCCGAACCTGTCGACGAGGACGTGGAGCCAGAGGCCGAGAGAGACGACGCAGCGCCCGCCGACGCCGAGGAGGCCGAGGCCGAACCAGCCGAGACAGAGGACGCAGGTCCAAACCTCGACGAGGACGTTATGCCCGACGACGAGGCTGACCTCCTCATTCCTGTCGAGGACTACCTCGCAGCCGGCGCGCACATCGGTACCCAGCAGAAGACCAACGACATGGAGCGGTTCATCCACCGCGTCCGCACCGACG
>CAZFOF010000293.1:0-2787 GCA_964520265.1 uncultured Halobacteriales archaeon
CGCGGCCGGGCTTCTCGACGAACTCCTGGATGTAGAACACCTTGTGCTCGTAGTGACCGAGCACTTCCTTGTGTTCGAGGACGGCCTCGGCCGCGGAGTCAGACTCCAGTTTCGCCATCAGGCGGCCCCAGGAACCGATGACCGGCTTCAACACGCAGGGATAGCCAAACTCTTCGATGATGTCCATCGCGGCGTCTTTCGTGAACGCGACTTCGGTGTTTGGCGTCGGAATGCCCGCCTGTTCCAGCGCGAGGCTGTTTTTGACCTTGTCCGCACAGACTGCGGCAGTCTCGGCGCTGTTGACGATTGGCACGTCGTAGGCGTCAGCGAACTGCGTGGTGTAGAGACTCCGACTGGTCGCCAGACAGCGGTCGACGAGGATGTCCACGTCTGCAAACGCCTCCGGAGGCTCGGCGAGTCCGAACCGCTCTCTGCGAACGTCTATCTTCTCGATGTCGTGGTCGCGCTCGCGGAGTTCCGAGAGCAGGAGCTTCTCGTCTTTCCGGATGCGCGAGTAGAGAATACCCACTTTCATGTGTTTCTCCCAGTCCCGGTCGATTCGACCGCGGCGCTCGACCGGGTCACGCGCACTTCACTCACCCCAGTCTTCTTCGAGCTCGGGCGCCGTGTCGAGTTCGACGGGGTCTGTCCCCAGTACTTCGAGTTCGGCACCGCAGGTGGCACAGTCGACGATCTCTCCAACTTCGATGTCCTCGTGCAGGGTGACGTCTGCCCCACACTCGATGCATTCTGCCATTGTACCTGTTCCTGAACCGCCTATCGACTTAAAGCCTTCGAACTTATCAGAAGTAAATAGTAACGCATACGCAACTCTAAGCGCGTCAGTGCCGTGTTTTCGAGACGTGCTGAATTGTATACTCAGTATTCTGGTACATTATCCCCCCGCGGGGGTGGTCGTCGGACTGGCGACGGGCCTGTGGGCCGCTTGCGCGTCTTTTCGCCGTCGCGGCGGTTGTCGGTGTGTGTCAGCAACTCAGACATAGCGGTCGACCTCGCTGTGGCGTGTCGTCGCCGCCGCCTCGATAGTTTCTCGCCGACGCTCGACGGCGCTGTGGTCGGTCTCCAGTGTCTCTGCGGCACGGTCGATGTGTGTCCCGACTGTCTCCGGGGCCGGCCCGCCTCTGGAATCGCGCATCGTGACACTCGTTGCGGGGTCGAGTGTCGCTTCGATTTCCTCGCGGGGGACGTACGCTGTCAGCGACTGGTCGAGTATCTCCTCGCTTGCGGCGTCCAGTTCCGCGAACCCGGGGTCGTCGCTGGCTGTGGCTGCCGAGGCGACCACCTCGTGGGCCGTCCGGAACGGGACGCCCGCCTGAGCGAGTACGTCCGCGATGCCCGTGGCGGTCGAAAAGCCCTCGCCGGCCGCCTCCGCCAACACCTCCTCGGGCCAGTCGGCTGTCGCGAGTGCGCCGACGGCCACCTCGGTGCTTTCGGTCACCGAGTCGATGGCGTCCCAGGCGTGTCTGCCCGCACGCTGGAGGTCACGGTTGTACGCCCGCGGCAGTCCCTTCAGCGTCGTCAGTAGCCCCTCTAGTCCGGCGGTTGCGTCGCCCGTGCGTCCGCGGACCAGTTCCAGCGTGTCGGGATTTTTCTTCTGTGGCATGATGGAGGATGTCGAGGAGTACTCGTCAGCCAGGTCGACGTATCCCTTGTTGGCGAAGACGACCATATCCTCGGCGAGGCCGGAAAGCGTCGTCGCCAGCCCCGCGGCAGCGGCGGTCGTCTCTACGAGGAAATCACGCGCTGCTGCGGCATCTGTCGCGTTCTCGACGAGGCCGTCGAAGCCAAGCAGTGCTGCCGTGCGCTCGCGGTCGATATCGAAGGGTGTCCCCGCGAAGGCTGCCCCGCCCAGCGGCGAGCGGTTGACGCGCCCGTAGGCGTCGAGTAGCCGTCCGGTGTCCCGCGCCAGCGCTTCCTCGTAGGAGCAGACCCAGTGGGCGACGGTCGTCGGCTGTGCGGGCTGGAGATGGGTGTACCCCGGCATGACCGTCTCGGTGTGGTCGCTGGCCACGTCGAGCAACTGCTCGCGTGCCCCGACGACTGTCTCCAGTAACTCTATGATGTCCGCACGGAGGCGATAGCGGATACACGCCGCCACCTCGTCGTTGCGCGAGCGAGCGGTGTGCATCCGGCCACCCTCCGGGCCGACACGGTCGATGACTGCGGTTTCGATTGCCTCGTGTACGTCCTCGCCGTCGGGTAACGCGTCGTGACCTGCGGCTTCGATGTCCTCGAGTGCCGCGAGAATCGCACCTGCGTCCTCGTCGTCGACGATGTCCTGTTCGGCGAGCATCACGACGTGTGCACGGTCGACCGCCAGGTCGGCGGCGAAGATGCGCTCGTCGGCATCGAGCGAGGAGAGAAACTCCCGTGCAGGGCCGCCGCTGAAGCGGTCGCGGCGCACGACGCTGTCATCGGCCGTTTCGTCACCGTTGTCGGGACTCTCCTCGCTCATCGATTCAGTTCTCCTCTGCGTTGTCGATTGCCGTATTCGCCAGACGTGACTGGAAGCCGTGGTACTTGGCGACGCCAGTGGCGTCCTGCTGGGTGATGCCACCCTCCACGTCCTCCTCGTCGAAGGAGGCCGCGGACTTGCTGTAGACTGCAAAGTCGCTTTCACGACCGACCGGGCGGCAGTGCCCGCCTTCGAGTTTCACGGTCACCGTGCCGGTCACGCGCTCGTTCGTGCTGTCGATAAATCCTTCGAGGGCATCGACTAGCGGCGCGTCGATGAGACCCTGGTAGGCCTTCTGGGACCACTGCTGG
>CAZFOF010000294.1:0-2781 GCA_964520265.1 uncultured Halobacteriales archaeon
TTGCGTTGTCAACGTCGGCGCTCGGGCCCAGTGCCTGTGGGTTGTTCGTATTCGAGTACGTCCGAACCTGGCCACTCGGGTCGACACTGGCCAGATTCTTGTCATTTGCGTTGTAGCCACGGAAGATGAGCAGTCCTGACTTCGCTTGCTGTGTGCCGGTCAGATTCACCGGAAGCGAACTCCCGTCACCACCACTGGAGACGTAGGATGTTATCCAGCCGTTGCCGGTTGCCTCGAACGTGGCAGTGGCCTCACCATTACTGTCCGTCGACCCATCTTCACTGGTGTAGGAACCGGTTTCGGTTCTATTCAGCGCGAAGTCGACTACCGCATCGGTGACGGTTGGCGTCGTGTTCGCGGTAAAGATGAACGAGGAGTCTGTTGTGTCGTTGCTGCGGTTGTAGGTACACGTCCCACTCCCGCAGGTCACACCCTCTTCGCTTTTGATAGCCGTCGTGTTGTAGTCGATGGAGTAGCTGCCACCACTGCCCCCGCCCGCTGTGCCGCTTCCGTCGGTGTTGTCGATTGTCAGACTGAACGTGACGTTCTCGGGTGTCGTACTGTTGAAACTCGTCCCGGCGTCTCCGGGGTTCGTGTCCAGACTCACGTTGACCGTGTCGGTCTTTGCACCGCCGTCGACGCTGGGTGCATCGTAGGTCAGTTCTGCGACTCCATTGCTGTCGGTCTCTGCTGCGTCGGTGACGCTGGCGTCACCACGGGCAGCCGCCGCCTGGACGACCTGCCCGCTCAGTGGATTGTTGTAGGCGTCTCTCACCGCGACTCTCAACGTCGTCGACTCACCCTCCGGCACGACGCTGCCGTTGCCCGACTCACGGACGAGATACGCCGACCGGTCTGTGGTGTCGACGTTGGTGCCCAGTCCGACACGCGCCATCCGGAGGCGATAGCGGACGTCCTCTTCGAGGCGGATAGTGATTCGACGAAGGTCGGTTCCAGCCAGCGGCTCGCTGGAGATGTTGTAGACGTGCCCACCGTTGTCGACGGTCTGCTCGTCGAGGAGCGAGCGCCACGTGCTCTCGTTGAGCCGCGTCGGAATGGTGAGCGTGACGTTGCTCCCCGCCGAGACGTTCGTGACTGCGACGTTCGTCGTCGACGACGACAGCGCGCGGACGTCGACCGACGCCGTCCCGGCGGCTGCTTCGGAGAGTGACCCGTTCAGTGTGACGAGCGTGAGCGTGCGACCGTCGACGAGCGTCTGCCCGGTCAGCGTGAGGTTGCCGCCGCGGAACTCGTTGTACAGTACCGTATTGGTGTAGACACTCGTCGGCGGATTCTTGTAGACGTTGTAGTTCGGCGTGTAGACGAGTTCTCCCGTCGAGTAGTTGCGGGCGGTGCCGTTCCAGAAGTCGCCGGCGTCGCCGCTGGCGCTGGCGTTGCGGACGGTCAGATTCACCGTCGAATCTCCGGTACCGACCGTCTCGATGCGTCCTGTCGGCGGCCCCGGATTCACGAACAGTGCCCGGTTAGGATAGGTCGTCCCCAACTCCATCGAAACCGAGCGTGTGCCACTCCCGCCGGCCGTGGAGATGATGGCGTTTCGAAGCTCCTGCATATCGCCCTGTACCTCCTGGTTGTGAGAGAACTCGACGCCGCGGTTCTGGTCTGGCACCACGAACGCCTGATAGGTCGACAGCAAGACGATCAAGGCTCCGAAGAGTATGATAGCCCCGATTTGAATAGATTGCCCCCTGGTGTCTCCCCGGAACTGCATATCCTCGCCGTTTCCCGCGGACGAATATAAGTCCCGCGGGGCTGGCACTCTCATGGCGATGCTCCCGTGGCGTTTGCACCGACCAGCTTCGGTGTGTCTATCTGCCACTCGTCGGTGTCGTCTGTCTCTCCCTGGGCGAATCGGAGTTTGAAGCCGCTGTGGGTCGCATTCTCGAAATCGAACGTGACGCGACGGTAGTAGTATTTGGGCAGGTCTGCGTTGTTGTCTGTCTCCGACGAGAGGTTGTCTACAGTAACCCAGTTGTCGTCGCTGGCGAGATACTGCACCCGCAGGTTCTCGCCGGGGACGTAGTTCGACGGTGAGTCTGGTGTTTCCGGGTCGTCCGTGTTTGGTTCCCGTGCGGCGTAGGTGAGCGTGAGACGGTCAAACTCGCTCGTATCCAGCGCCGACGATAACTCGATTGCACGGTCACCTGTGGCAGCGCCGCCGTCGCCGTTGATGTAGGAGACGTTTGAACCGCTATCGGCGTCGTTTCCGATGTTTTTGATACCAGCGTCACCGTCACCGTTGACGGAATTGTTGTACGTCCAGCCGTTGGCTGCGAGCGTTCCGGCATCTGCCTCGAAGTCCTCCGCGAGGGGACGCCCGAGCGTGATGCTTGCACTATCTTGGCTCCCGCCGCTGGACGTGTAGACGGCGATCGTGCCGTTGCCCGTTCGGTTCAGCAGCGTCCTGTTGTATCCCGTCGGGTTCGTCGTTCCGTTCAACCGGGAGAGTGTGCCGATACTGCTGTCGTTGTACCCATAATCGACAGATGCGTTGGTGACCGGCTGGGTTCCGTCGAGTGCCCGCATCAGTAATCCGACGGCCTCGCGGGGGTCGGTTTCACGTATACTCTCCACGCGGACGCCGCTGTCGAAGGGTGGTCGCTCCCAGATACTCGCGTAGGCGGGCCCGGGGGTACCGCTCCCGTCGGTGTTGCTGACCGTCAACTCGAAGGTGACGTTCTCGGGTGTCGTCGGGTCGAACGTCGAGGCCGCTTCGGGGTCGACGGCGAGGCTGACGTTGACTTGGTCGGTCTCATCGTC
>CAZFOF010000295.1:0-2770 GCA_964520265.1 uncultured Halobacteriales archaeon
AATACAGAAGATTCGTAATGCGAACCACTCCCGCGAGAAGAAACCCTACGACATCACGGGGCAGGGCATCAGCGTCTACCAGCAGGCGAATATCTTCTAGGCCACCTTTTTCGCGGTCGGGTTCGAGTTGCGGCTTCGCCGCGCTCGAAGCGCTCCCGGCAAAAACGTGGGTGAAAAAAGCTGAACACTCCCGCTGGTCGCGTTCAGCGAACCGCGCGCCCGGTCACCGCATCGACTCACTCACAGATTTGTTTCGTCGTTTCGATGCTGGGTTCCGGGTCGCCAAGTGTCGCTGTCGTCTCGAACTCCTGATAACACGAGCAGTAGACGACCTCTTCGCTGGCCGTCGTGCCGCCGGCAGTCACCTCCAGTAGATAGAAGTCACCCACCGGTATCGCGAGTTCGACGTCGGTCGTCCCACCAGCCTCGACAGTCACTCCCTGTTCGGCGACTGCCTCGTCGTCACGGCGGAGTCGTAGCGTCGCGTCGCGCGTGCTGTCTGTTGGATTCTCGACTGTTACGTGCGCGTCGTTGCTGGTGCCACACCCGACGACTGGGTCTCCGGTCTCCGGCAGTATCACCGTCAGCGACGGCCAGTTGTGCGCCGCTGGAATCCGCCAGTCGTACTCGGTGTGACCGCCGTTGCTGACCTCGACGGTCACCGTGTACTCACCGGCGGTGGCTGTCAGCCCGTCCAGCGAGACGGACTGTCTGGCCGCAAGTGTCGTGGTGCAGTCGAAAAACACCTCTCCGTCGTGAGCGAGTGTCAGTGTCACCTCGGCCGCTGCACCGCTCTCGTTGCGAATCGAGGCAGTGCTCTCGCTGAACGTCTCCTCTGCGCCCGGAATCGAGTAGGGCAGGTTTGTCGTCGAGCAGTCGGTCTCACGGAGCGACTCCCTGAAGCTGATATCCTCGTCACCGACGACGACGGTCAGCGTGCCGTTGTATCCGGCGTCGACAGTCCACTCGGTACTGGCGCGTGTCCCGTCGGAGAGCGCTGCTGTCACGGTGTACTCGCCCGCTGTCACGTCGGTCGTGACCGCACCGCTGACGCCGTTGTTGAGCGTTCTCGTCCGTTCGAGTACCTGTGTTCCGTCACGAGAGAGCGAAACGGTGATCGATAGCTCCCGGTTGCCGCGGTTCCGTATGCTGAGTGCTCCGTCGGCCGTGCTGGTTGGTGTTTCAGTCGGTGTGTCGGTCGGTGTTTCTGTTGGCGTGTCGGTATCTGTCGGTGTCGTTCCCTGGTCGCTTCCATCGCTCAAACAGCCGGCGAGTCCGCCGGCGAGGGCGATACCACAGCTACGCAGGAGGGTGCGTCTGGAGGGCGGCGCCATACTCTGCAGTCTGGGCAACTACGATAAGTATCTTCTGTGGCTGCGAACACAGTTCTCAGTCTCCCCCATCTTGTTGCTTCGACTGGCCCACCCACGCTTTTTTGTCGGTGGTTCCCGTCAGCGGTACCACTGGCATTTCCCCGCCATCTGTCCACACGCAGCCGCTGGCACCGCATTCCGACAACTACCGACGCTCACACTACCCCACTGATGACACCCCAGCCACACAACGATGCGTCTGTGACAGCCCTCGAACCGATTACCGACCACGACTCGCTGCGCGACCACGACGGTGTCCCCTACCACGAGAAGACTGACGTGGTCGAGGCCGAAATCGTCGAGTTCCAGGCCGATGCGCCCGACCTTGCCGCCGTCGGCATCACGAACGAAGACGGGGACACTCTCCTGCGCCGTCTCACTGACACCTGTTCGTGGAAACTCCCCGTCGCCGCAGTCGCTGCCGACGAGGACTACGTGGCGACGATTCGCGACCACATCGCAGAGACCCTCGGTCTCGCCGTCGACATCGAGAGGGTGGCCGGAGTCTGGGATATCCACCTGCGCACCGACGACGGCGAGATGTCGGGTTCGCGGGCGTTCGTCGTCTTCGAGGCTTTCCCCACTGCTGGGGACGACCTCGACGCGGCGACGCCGGAGGGCGAGGGTGTCGAGGCAGCCGACTGGTTCGACGAACTCCCCGAGGAAGCCGATGTGGTTCCCGGCACCGACCTGTTCGTCGACTAGCGGACGACCGTAACGGGCACTTCAGAGCGCCGGACGACCGTCTCGGCGACACTGCCCAGCAGAATCCGTGAGACACCGTCGCGGCCGTGACTCCCCATCACGATGTGGTCGATATCCTCGTCCTCTGCAAACTCGATGATTGTGGTGCTTGGCTTGCCGACTTCGAGCACCGATTCGGTGTCGATGTCGTGCTCGTCGGCGCGCTCGGCTATCTCCTCGAACTCCCGCTCGGCACGGTCTTTTTCGTTTTCGTACCACTCCTCGGAGGCCATCGGCAGCGACGCCTGTGCGCCGAAACTGGCCTCGGAGGGGTTGACGACGTGGAGGAGGACGAGCGTCGCGTCCGGGAACGTCTCGAATACGAACGAACAAGCGGCCTCGGCCTGCTCCGACCCATCGACAGGAACGAGCGCACGGTCTACCATATCTGTCGATGGCACCCCCGGTGGCAAGAAGGTTCGGCCATCCGGGAGTCCTTCCAGTGCTCTCGTGCGACGCGACTTCGCTGAACTCAGACGCTCGCGATTCGAGGCCTCCCTTCGGTCTCAGCAGACGCGGCTCGCGGGTCGCTGTGCTCCCCGCTCGCGATTCGAGGCCTCCCTTCGGTCTCAGCAGACGCGGCTCGCGGGTCGTTTTACTCCCCGCTCGCGATTCGAGGCCTCCCTTCGGTCTCAGCAGACGCGGCTCGCGGG
>CAZFOF010000296.1:0-1310 GCA_964520265.1 uncultured Halobacteriales archaeon
TCCGCATCATCGCCGCCACCAACCGCTTCGATATGCTCGACCGCGCCATCCTCCGTCCCGGTCGCTTCGACCGCCTCATCGAGGTGCCAAACCCCGACTGGGACGGCCGCAAGCGCATCCTCGAAATCCACACCGATGAGATGACAATCGACGACGTCGACATGGCGGCGCTGGCAGGCGAGACGGAGGGCTTTTCGGGTGCCGAACTCGCCTCACTGGCGACCGAAGCCGGGATGTTCGCCATCCGCGACCAGCGCACCGAGGTTCGTATGGAGGACTTCGAAGACGCACTCGAGAAGGTGCGCGAAGAAGACAACACCGCTGGCACGCCTATCGCGTTTGCCTAACTACTTTTTGACTCGTCGGGTGTCAGACGCTTCG
The DNA here is from genome assembly GCA_964520265.1 of uncultured Halobacteriales archaeon. Classification (GTDB taxonomy): domain Archaea; phylum Halobacteriota; class Halobacteria; order Halobacteriales; family Haloarculaceae; genus Salinibaculum. Next base: position 382 of record CAZFOF010000296.1, read on the forward strand.
CGTCTGCACCCTCCTCGCAAAAACATAGTGAAAAATGCTGCTCGCGCGCAGTAGCGCGCTCGCAGTACAATGCAGGTGCCCGGCCGCAACTGCACAACACCGCACAACGCAGCGGCAAGCCTGCCCTTCCCCGAGTCGCGCGGTTTCGTTTCACTCAACACGCGCTCGCGGCCGACAGCACTCATTCAGCTGGCTCACGCAGATGCTGTGGCTCTTGATAATGTCATCGATAGCAGAATACTCAGCCGCTCAGTCTTCGGTCGTCGTCTCGTCGATATCCTTCTCGCCGAAGTAGATGTCAACGCCATCCTGAGCAACCTTTTCCGCGAGGACGGCACATTTGACGCGCATCGCGGAGATTTCGACACCGAGCATATCGATGATGTCGTCGCGATCCATCGACTGGAGGTGGTCGATATCCATCCCGGCGAGTTCCTCGGATAGCATCGAGGCAGAGGCCTGTGAGATGGCACAGCCGTCGCCACGGAATGCGACGTGTTCGATGTGTTCTTCGTCGTCCGAGAGAACGACGTCCATTTTGATGGTGTCGCCACACATCGGGTTCTCACCCGTGTGGGTGAACGTTGGCTCCTCGATTTCCCCGTAGTTCCGGGGGTTCTTGTAGTGGTCGAGGATCTGCTGTCGGTACATATCAGAGCCGCCGATACCCATAGTTATCCCTGAATATGGTAGACGGCCGCAAAAGGCTTCCGAGGGACGACCACACGGAGACGGTAGAGTTTAGTTCGGTGATTTGGTACGGAGAGATAGCGGGCCCGTAGCTCAGTCTGGTAAGAGCCCCCGGCTCATATGACAGCAAGTGCTTCTTGGTGTCTGGGTCACCGGGTATGCGGTGGTTCAAATCCGCCCGGGCCCATCCACAGTTTGCACGGTTGTTAGCCAACGGATTCTTCGCATAGAGGGTTTCT
>CAZFOF010000296.1:1320-2767 GCA_964520265.1 uncultured Halobacteriales archaeon
ACTACAACGAGCAGTGCATGAGCCAGCCATAGTGGGTGCGGTTAAAAAGCAGAAACAGCTGCGGCCGCCTCACGGAACCACCGCGCCCGGCACGGCAGTGCGAGGATGATAAACCCGCCCACGATACTGGGAGCAAAGACGAGAGCGTAGCGTCTCGTCGGTATCAGGTACGATGTGTCACACAGACAGCGAAACCACGACGACCGACGCAACCGACGGCTGTTGTGGCGGAGACGCACAGGACAGGGAAGACGAACGTGGCTCCGGTCACTGGCTGGGCGAAGTCACGCTGGATCAGCAACTCCCCGACGACCTGCGAACGGCGCTCGGTCGATTCGTCGGCCTCGAATCGGTCGACACGTTGGACGAATGGAGCGAGCAGATCCGTCAGCACGCTGGCGGTGGAGCCATCGATTCCGACCAGCTCTGTCACACCGACGAGAAGACAGACCACTGGGGTGAGGTGGACGGCAAGCGCCACCACTTCCAGTGTTTCTACGACGCGGTCATCCTCGCTGCGCTGGAGAACCGAGCGGTCGATATCCACACCGTCAGCCCCGGCGGAAGTACCATCGAAGCCCGAGCAGTCGGCAGCGAGGAACTGTCGGTAACGCCCGAAACGGCCGTCTTCTCGCTCGGCATCTCGCTGGACGCTCACGAACAGTCCGGCGGCAACCCGACGCTTCAGGACGGCTACGCTGCTATCTGTCCGTACGTCAAGGCCTTCCCCGACCGCGCCGCATACGAGCAATGGGCCGACACCGTTCCCGCCGCGACGGTGGCCACGGCCCTTTCGGGTGCGACAGCCTTCGCCCGGGCGCTGACTGCGGAGGAAGACGATGACTGATGCAGTCGCTGGCGACGACGGTGAGGCGTCGCCAACGGCCGAACAGAGCGCGGATGCGTCCGTACTCGCCGGACATCGGCGGCACACGATTGGGGACGTTCAGGAGACCTACCGCGAGCAGGCCACGACGATGGCCCGGATGGATTGGCTGAATCGGGCGTTCACTGGCCGATACCGGAAGCGACTGTTCGGCGACGCCACCGGCCGCGTGCTATCAGTGGTGACGTGCTTGCGGAGGCGAAACGGCGTCTCGACGACAGCCCGCGAGAGACGACACTGTCCGAGATGGACGCACAGAACCTCGATTTCCCCGACGACAGTTTCGATACCGTGATCTCTTCACTGTCGACGTGTACCTTTCCCGATCCAATCGAGGCACTCTCGGAGATGGGGCGCGTCTGTGCACCCGATGGGCGGGTTCTGCTGTTGGAGCACGGTCGGAGCAGCGTCGGAGCCATCGCTCGTTTTCAGGACTGGCGGGCAGACGCACACTTCGAGAAACACAGTTGTCGATGGAATCAAGATCCACGTGCCGTCGTCGCCGAGTCGCCGCTGACGACCGTCGAGTCGTCGTCCGCTTTGCTCGGTATCATCACCGCT
>CAZFOF010000297.1:0-2756 GCA_964520265.1 uncultured Halobacteriales archaeon
GTCTAGAGCAGTTCCGTCACGTCGTCGTGGTGGGCAATCTCGACGCCGTCGCTGGTAATCTCCGCGATGACCAGTCCGTTGCCGGAGCCGGTGTCGCGCTCGGTTGCGGCGTTGACCGCGCGAGCGGCCAGTCCTTTGGCTTCTTCCAGCGAGAGGTCGTCCTCGTACTGGCGTTCGAGTGCGCCGTGGGCGAGTTGCATCCCGCTGCCGGTGACGGTGTAGTCGTCTTCCATCACACCGCCTGCGGGGTCGATGCTGTAGACGTGGCTCCCCTCGTCGTCGACGCCGCCGAGGATGGGGTTGATGGCGAAAAAGGGCCCACCGCGGGCGAAGTTGCCCGCGAGCGTCGCCAGCGCGCTAATCGAGAGCGGTTCGTCACGGCGGGTCTCGGTGAGACTCGCCTCCGCGCGGAGATTGCGGATAAAGGACTGGGCACCGCCGACAGAGCCGACGAGCGTGAGGGCCGCGGTCGGGTGTACCTGCTCGACCTTCTGGACTTGCTTGTTCGAGACGAAGCGGCCGCCAAGCGAGGCCCGGCGGTCGGTGCCGATGATGACGCCGTCGGGCGTCGAGATTCCGACTGTCGTCGTCCCGGTCTTGACGACCGTGTCCTCGTCCTCGTTGCCGGACGGAATCGACCCCAGTTCGGGTTCGTAGGGGTCACGAATCGGGTCGTTCATTCTTCACCTCCGAGGTCGCGCTCGTCGAGATGTTCGGCCACGTCCTCTGTCGGAAGCGTGCTGAATTGCTCGTCTTCGACATCGACCGTCGCGACGTGGACGTCGTCTGCGTCGAGGTCGTGTTCGTCTGCCGCGGCCAGCGATTCGAGTGCGAGACCGACCGCGCCGTCGAGGTCGATTTCGGTCGTGTACTCGTCTTCGAGCAGGGACATGATGTCCTCGCGGCCGCCACCGACGGCGGTCGCTTGCCACTCGTAGGGCGTCCCCGACGGGTCGGTCTCGAACAGGCGCGGTTCGCCGTTTTCGATACCGGCCACCAGGAGTGCCACACCGAACGGTCGTGCGCCGCCGGTCTGGGTGTACTGCTGGATGTGGTCTGTCAGTTCCTTCGTCAGTGACTCCACACCGACTGGCTCCTCGTAGCGGAGGTGGTTGACCTGTGCCTGCTGGCGTGCTATGTCGACCAGCTGGCGGGCGTCGGCGACGTGACCGGCGCTTGCGACGCCGACGTGGTCGTCGATTGTGTGGATTTTCTCGATGCTTTCGCGCTCGATGAGCGGTGACCGTGCTTGCCTGTCGGCCGCGAGGACGACACCATTCTCCGCCCGGATGCCTACGCTTGCACTTCCACGCGCGACCGCCTCGCGCGCGTACTCGACCTGGTAGAGCCGTCCGTCCGGCGAGAAGATAGTGATCCCGCGGTCGTATGCCTGCTGTTGGTTGTCTTGCATAGTAGGGGAAGAGTTGTTGTACTCACCCCAGGTAAGGGATAGTTATTTATAAGGGCTCTGTTGCCAGCAATCTAGCTCAGTAGAGGGAAAGTTCGCCGGTAACGACATCGATAGCCTCGTCCCGTGCCGGGCCGACCGCCAGCGCACTCGCGGTGCCCGGTTCCAGTTCGGTGTGGCCGGCGTCGCGGACGATGGCGTGGGGGAGTCGTTCGGCCTTGGCTTTCTCGGCGAGTTCGAACAGGTCGGATTCGCTGTCGGCTCGCAGGACGACCTTCTTCTGGCCCTCGCCTTTCCAGGCGGACTGTGTCTTCGGGTCGGCGTCCTCGTAGGCCATCAGCGAGGCGTGAGAGACCTGGGCGGCGAGTTTGCCCTCGCCCATCCCGATGTCTTTCCGGGCGACGATTGCCTGTTTCATATTCGTTCTCGGATACGCGGATACTAATGACTGGCCGTCTGGGAAAGTGGTGGGGCAGTGGCAGTCACAGCGCTTAACTGGAGTCTTTATGCAGATTAAGTAACACAATGCCCCTCCGCGACTGGTCAGCACCCCTCCGACAGTTGTTGTTCGCGCCGTCCGACTTCTTTGCTGAACGGACACGGCGGGACGAGGTTGCAGGCGATATCGTCGCTCTCGTCGCGGCCCTCCACTTTGTGTTTTTCGTCGGTATCTTCGCCGTCATCATTCTCCAGCTTGGACTCCTCTCGGAGATGAGTTTCAGACAACTTCTCGTCGCAGTGGGTGGCCCGGTCATCGTACAGGGGGTTGTGCTCGTGGTTCTCGTCTTCCTGAACTGGCTGATCGTCAGCGGTGTGTTACACGTCGTCGTCAAACTCGTGGACGGTGATGGCCCGTTCGGGGCGACACTATACGTCGTCGGCTGGTCGTCGCCGGTCGCGCTGCTGGCCCCACTGGTCAGCAGTGCAGGTGTCATCGTCGCCTTCACCGGAGTGAGTTCCAGCGCTGCTGTCTCGGCCCAGCTGGCGAGTGCCCGCGCGACGGTGGCGACGACGGGGATTCTCGGTGCCGGACTCGTGCTTCTCTGGCAGGGATACATCTGGGCGGCCGGACTGCGGGACACTCACGACACGTCCCAGGAAGATGCCTGGCTTGCATCGGCGGTGACAGTGGTCATCGGTCTGATAGCCGTCGTCCTATTCGGGTAAGCCCAACCGAGGATTTTACCACGACCGGGTTGTTCCTGTGGGGTATGATACTCTCCGATGCGGACATTGCGCGCCGGCTCGACGAGGGCGACCTCGTCATCGAGCCACTCGACGACCCGGAGTTACAGATACAGCCCGCGAGCGTCGACCTTCGGCTGGGACAGACCTTCCTCGAATTCCA
>CAZFOF010000298.1:0-2744 GCA_964520265.1 uncultured Halobacteriales archaeon
CATCGGCGGTCACCTCGGCCGAATCGCGTACGGAGGCTCATTGCCAGCCTCTCGGTGGGCCGGCTATAAGAATCCCGTCGTTTGTCTCGCTGAAACCACACCTACGGCAGGAACCGGTCGTAGACATCGTCAATCGCGGCGTTGTACGCCTCCCCGTTGGGACTCCCCCACGGATTCCGCGAGAAGTAGTACATCGCGGCGAAAAATGCCCCCATCGCTGTCGCGGTGTACGGCGAGATGGCAGCCCCGAGAACGAACGTTGCGACGCCAGCGATAAAGGCGCCGACGAGGATATCCGCAATCTGGTGAGTCAGCGACATACCACCGCTAGGTGCCGGTGGCAAGTAAGAAGACGGGTTCGACCCGCTGTGACGACGACGGACACCGGCGGTTCACCATGCTGGCACCGAGTAAAAACCACCCTAAATATTGAACGTATAGATTGATTGTGTAGAGAGATGAACAGAAGATTGCAGTAGAGCAATGAATGGAGATAGCGATATCGACCGACGGACAATGTTGTATGGTGTCGGTTCGCTTGCCGCCCTGGGTTCCCTCGCCGGCTGTATTGCCGAAGATGCGGACAACCCCAATAGTGCAAGCGGTGCAGGTGGACAGACGAACACTGCCACGAGCACAGAGAATGAACAAACCGCGACAGCCACCGCCGAGGAGTCCTCCCACGCGCTACCCAGCAAAATGGAAGCGTGGCTCTCGGATGCGAACAACTACGACGGCGTGACGGACATGACCGGCCAGCAGGAGGTGACAATCACCGTCGGCGCATCGAGCGAAAAGGGTGCGTTCGCCTTCGACCCGCCGGTGGCCCAGATCGACCCCGGAACGACGGTCACCTGGGAGTGGGTCGCCGGTAAGCACAAAGTCGCCGCAGAGGATGGCGACTTCGAGAGTGAACTCTACAGCGGAGACGAAAAACGAGAAACCTTCCAGCAGACGTTCCAGGAGACGGGTGCAGTGCTGTACTACTGTCTTCCACACAAAGCGATGGGAATGAAAGGAGCACTCGTCGTCGGCGACATCTCCGACATCGACCCCGAGGAGTTGCCGACACCCGAGGAAACCCACGACACCCCAGACGACCACGAGGAGAAAAACCACGAAAAGAAAGACCACGACGATGAGGAACACCAAAAGCCCGTCGAACTCGTCGACAAGACCGGACAAGATGAGGTCACAGTGCAGGTCGGCGGACGGGAAGACCATCCTCTCAGATTCTGGCCGGAGGCAATCCGCATCGACCCCGGCACGACCGTGGTCTGGGAGTGGACTGGAGAGGGTGGTGCACACAACGTGGTCGCCGAAGACGGCTCGTTCCGCAGCGGCGACCCGGTCGCCGAAGCGGGAACGACCTTCGAGTACACCTTCGACAGCGAGGGCGTCACCAGCTACGTCTGTCGGCCCCACAAGGCCATCGGGATGACCGGTGTCGTCGTCGTCGGCGACGTAGAGGTCAACCTTCCGTACGACCACGGCGAGCCACCCCGGGTGACGCCGACGCCGAACACACGACTCGACGCGCCACAAGAGGTTCAGCAGTATCTCCACGACGTCGACCACGCGACGGAGGTCGACGACGCGACTGGCCAGGAGACAGTCACCATACAGGTCGGGGCAGAAAACGAACACGGGCCATTCGCCTTCTCTCCGCCGGCCGTCCGCATCGACGCCGGGACGACAGTCGTCTGGGAGTGGGCTGGCGACGGTGGCGCACACAACGTCGTCGCCGAAGACGACAGCTTCGAGAGTGGGTCACCCACAGAAAACCAGACGGCGTTCGAACAGACGTTCTCAGAATCGGGGACGGTGCTGTACTACTGTGCACCGCACAAAGCGCTCGGAATGAAAGGCGCGATTATCGTCGAGTAGAAAGCAGCAGAGTCGTCAGATGTAGTCGACCAACTCGGGCAGTTCGAGTTTCATGCCCTTGCGCTCTCGAATATCCATAATCTGGTCGCGCTGGAGGTTGTCGGCCATGACCTGGAACCCGGCGTTTTCGGTGTTCCAGGAGGCACGGCCCTCGGTCGCAGATCGGATGTCGGAGGAGAAGCCAATCATCTCTTCGACGGGCGCGACGCCCTCGACGACCATCAGGTCGCCTTCCTGGTACATATCGTCGACGCGGCCACGACGACCCTGGATTTCGCCGGATGCGGCACCCATGTGGTCGTTTGGCACGTCGATGCGGACTTCCTGAATCGGTTCGAGCAGGCGAATCTCCGCGTCCATGAGTGCGTTGTGCAGCGACTCACGGACGGCGGGAATGACCTGTGCGGGACCGCGGTGGATGGCGTCCTCGTGGAGGCGTGCGTCGTGCAGACGGATGAGCGAGCCAGTGACCGGTTCGGCGGCCAGCGGCCCGTCGGTGAGTGCCTCCTCGAACCCTTCGAGGACGAGTTCCATCGTCTCGTTGAGGTGCTGGATACCCTTCGTGTCGTCGACGATGATGTTCGAGCGATGGATGTGCTCGACGTCCTGTGAGGTGTCCTTGTCGAGACCGGCCTCCTGGAGGGCCTCGCGACGCTCCAGTTCCGGCATGTCCATCGAGGCCTCACCCCGCTTGAGCGTCTCGATGAGGTCCTCGGTCAGGGGCTGGATCGTGATGTAAAACCGGTTGTGCCGGTTCGGTGAGATACCCTCGACCTCGCGGGAGGGCCCCTGGGGGGCCTCCCGGAAGACGACGATCGGTTCGCCGGTCGTGACCGGGATGCCCTGGTTGCGCTCGA
>CAZFOF010000299.1:0-2742 GCA_964520265.1 uncultured Halobacteriales archaeon
AGGACGAAATCGTCTTCCAGGGGATGAACAACTCCTTCGTCCTCGAAGAGCAGATTGCGACGCTGCTGGGGTACGAGGACACCCGTGACATCTACGACGACCTGGAGTTCCGTGCGAACATCATCAAGCGTGCGATTCAGGAGGGAATCCTCGGCTACCACGAGGTCAACGACCTCATCGCCGACTACCAGCGTGACGGTGTCGAGGGGCTTCCCTTCGACATCCACAGGCAAAACTGATGGCCACAGAAGAAAACGACGGGATTGATTTCACGGTCTCAGAGACGATCCAGGGGCTGCTGGAGTCCTATCGGCGGATGCATATGCCGATGGGGCAGTACGTCTCGTTTATTCTCATCCCGTCGGCGGCCTTTCTCGTGTTGGGCGTCATCGCAGCGCTGCTGTTAGATCTGCCGATGATGATTCGCGCGCCGATTCCGTTGCTGGGGTTTCTGGCGTTTGCCGCGGCAGTGTTCTATCCGAAGATTCTGCTCTCCCAGCGCAAGCGCCAACTCGACAACCGGTTCCATCTGCTGGTCACGCACATGACCGTGCTGGCGACGACCAAAATCGACCGGATGGAAGTGTTCCGGACGCTGGCACAGGAAGACGAGTACGGCGAACTCGCAAACGAGATGCACCGCATCGTCCAGCTGGTCGACACCTGGAACCAGAGCCTCGACGACGCCTGTCGGCGGCGCGCCAAAGAGGTGCCGAGCGACGCGGTCTCTGATTTTCTCGACCGTCTCTCCTACACGCTGGGTGCCGGACAGTCACTGGAGGAGTATCTCATCTCCGAGCAAGACCAGATTATCCAGGAGTACTCGACGGTGTACGAGTCCTCACTCGACAGCCTCGACGTGATGAAAGACCTCTACCTGTCGATGGTGCTGTCGATGACGTTCGCACTCGTCTTCGCTGTTGTCCTCCCTGTGTTGACCGGTACCGACCCGACGCTGACGGTGAGTGCCGTCATCGTGCTCTATATTTTTATCCAGTCAGGGTTCTATCTCGCAATCCGGTCGATGGCACCCTACGACCCGCTGTGGTACCACCCGACTGAGAAGTCCTCGCCGGTCGACGAGAAGACACAGAAGAGTTTCTACGCCGGTGTCGGCCTCTCTGCTGCGCTGCTGTTTATTTCGCTGGGCGGGATGCTGGGGTTCAGCCCCATTGCACTCGGCGACATCGTCCCGCTTGTCTCCGAGCCAATGCCGTTGACACTGTATGCAGCGATTCCCGTGACGCCACTGATTATCCCCGGCATCGTCCTCCGGCAGGAAGAACAGCAGGTGAAAGGGCGCGACCAGGAGTTCCCGAGTTTCATCCGCGCACTCGGTGCGACCGAAGGAGCCAAGCAGTCGACGACCTCGGCAGTGTTGAAATCGCTCCGACACAAGGACTTTGGGCCGCTTACGCCCAACGTCAACAGACTCTTCAAGCGACTGAATATGCGCATCGAGCCCGCCGAGGCCTGGCACTATTTCACCGCCGACTGTCGCTCCTATCTCATTCAGACGTTCTCGGAGATGTACCTGGTTGGTCGTGAGATGGGTGGGTCGCCGAAGCTACTCGGTGAACTCATCTCCGAGAACATGAACGAGGTACTCCAGCTCCGCCAGCAGCGCCGACAGGCGACGACGACGCTGGTCGGCCTCCTCTACGGGATTACGGCTGCCTCGACGTTCGCGTTTTTCATCGGACTCGAAGTCGTCAACATCCTCGCGAATATGAGCCTGGATTTACAGACCGGCTCGGAGTTCGACGTTGGCAGTCTCATCAACACCGGCGTCTACGACATCCCCCTCATCGAGTTCCTGCTTATCATCATCATCATGTTCGGTGCGATGTTGTCGGCGCTGATGATACGAACTGTCGACGGCGGCCACAAGATGAACACCTACATCCACTTCGTCATGCTGACCTGGATCGGGTCACTCGTGGCGATTATCACCAAAACGATGGTCTCGTCGGTCATCTCCATCTGAGCGGGGTGGTACAGCCGGCAAGCACGTCCCTTTTCAGGTTCGGCGTGCTCTCGGCGTGTAATGACCGACAGCAAACGCGAGGCGTTTCTCGCCGGCGACCGTCCCGATGACGTAGCATTCTTTTTGCACGAGTCTGCCGTCTCCGGCATCGACGCACTCGCCGAGAAAGGCGAGCGAACCGACGACGGCGTCGTCCTCGTCGTGTCCGGTGACGCCGGACGGAGCGCCTTCCAGTCTGCGACCGGTATCGACCCGATGGGGCTCGCACAGGACGCGATGGGTACCGAAAGCGACGTCGACCGGAACCTGACTGGCGGCGTGTGCCCGGACGGCGACGACCACGATGCCCGAATCATCTTCGCGTTCGCCGAAGAACAAAAGGACGACGCCGAGGGACTCTACACCGAGGGCGATGTCATCCACGCCTACGTCGCCTGCGAGTGCGGACAGCGCTACTCCGAGAAGTGGGTTGCCAGAGAGTGAACGTCTGAGTAACGACGAACAGACTCAGTCCGCAGTGTCGTCTTCGGGCTCGTCGGGAAGACGGTGGAACGCGTCGACGATTGCCTGTTTTGCGACCGCCCCGCGTGTCGACCAGTGGTGTGCGTAATCGAGCATATCGTCGTAGATATCGGGTTTGCAGCCCGCGGCGCGGGGGTGACCGCCGCCGTTGACCTGCGCGGCGACCTCGTGGCACCGCTCGAACTGTTCGGTGCCCCGAATCGAGGCGGAGCCGGCGGGCTTGACGATGACTG
>CAZFOF010000300.1:0-2741 GCA_964520265.1 uncultured Halobacteriales archaeon
CGTACACCTGAATCGTGGTCAGGTTCCCTTCGATTTCGATCACTTCGCCCATCAGGCCCTCGTGACCGACGTAGACAACGTCGTTCATCCGCGCGTCGAGGTCGTTCGCAGTCACGACGGGGCCACTTACACTTTCGATGACGCCGTCTTCACGGACGTCAGACTCTGTTGCTTGACTCATGTTAGTCTTCCTCCATCAGGTCGATACCGATGGCTCGTTTGATCTGTTCACGGAGACCGCTGCTGCCTGCGGGGCCGCCCAGTGTCACCAACACCGGGTCGACACTCGTCTCCACGTCCGAGCGGACGCCGCGGGAGAGATGTCCCAGATCCTCGTCGTGCATCACGACGATACCGACATCGTCGTCGGTCAACACACCGCTGACTGCGTCGTCCATCTCTTCGTCTTTCTGGTCTTCCGGAATCTCTTCGAACTTCCGTACGCCTGCGAGTCGGAATCCCGTGGTGAAATCCGGACTTCCGACGACGGCAATCTCCTGGCTCATAGCATCACCAGCTCCTGTTCGATTGCGTCGGGCTCCAGCCCGGCCTCGCGGCCGCGGGCGATGGCCCGGATGTTGTCGACTTCTCGCTCTTTGGCGAGGACGTAAGATAGCACCGGGCAGACCGACAACGGATAGCGGTTGGAGAGTTTGTCCGAATACTCCAGCAGTCCCGCATCCAGTGCGTGTTCGAACTCGATGAGGTTCTCTGCCTCTTCGAGCGTATCCAGTGCCTCGTCCAGGTCGTCTCCGTACGGACTCTGGCGGATGTGCTCGACGAGTTGATCCATATTCCCGGCCAGTTGGCGTACCTCCTCCATGTCGAACAGACGTCCACCGTCGATGTAGTACTCCGACGGGTCGAGGTCTGCACCACTGCGGGCGATACGCAAAGCGTTGCGAAGGTTCCGGAAGTCGATTTCTGCCCGGAGGAACTCCAGATACAGGCCGACTGGTGAGTCACCTTCGACTGCATCGGGCATCCCCGCGAGCAGCGTCTCGTAGAACGCACGGTCGGCAGCGTTTTCGAGCGCGACCAGCGTACCGGTATCCTCGTAGACTTCCAGCGCCGCTTCGAGTTCCTCGTCGAACATCGTCCCCGACAGTACCTCGACGGCGCCGTCGATGGACTCGGCGTTCAGCAACGCTTCGAGTTGCTTCTCGGAGAACTCGCCGGCACGGATGAGGTCGTCTTCGATATCTGCCCGTTCAGCGTCGGAGTACAGCCCCCGGATAACCGTCTTGACGTTCCACGCGTCGAATTTGCGCAGATATCGGGCGATGAGGTCGTACAGCCGACCGTTCGACCACTGGAGCAAGTCCTCGAAGTGTTTCGCGAGGTTCCGGTTGAGCGCGTACTCCACGAGGTCGACACCTGAGTACCGCGAGCCGAGTGCGTTCATCTCGGTCTCGTACTCGGTCTCCTCCATGAAGCGGGCAATCTCGCTGGTGCCCATCCGGAGCAGTTTCCGGTAGTCGTCGTCGTCGAACAGCGAGGCTCGACGCGACCGAACACGTGCGGTCACGTACTCGTAGTTGCCGGCCTCCCGGTTCTGTTCCGTGCGTGAACTCATTGGTCTTCGAACAGCTGTTCGCTAATCGAGCGGAGGTTGTCTTCCCACACTTCGTCGAGTACGGAGTCGAACGTGTTCTTTACGCGAACACGCGAACTCTCGCTCTCTGCGACGATACCGCCCAGACAATCGAACTCACCTGCGAACTCGTAGCCGTCGTACTCTTCGAGAATCGACTCCAGCAGTTCCTCGTCGTCACCACTGCCGTAGACGCTGACCTCGTCGCTGTCGTCGAACTCCGCCGCGGCGTCGTCGAGCAGTGCACGGGTCAGTTCTTCACGACCGTCGTCGAGGTTGGCGACTGCCGATTCGACCTCGGCGTAGACATCCTGCAGGATGTCCCGCTTGGCTTCGAGTCGCTCCTGCTTTGCCTCCAGTTTCGCACTGGAGAGTTTCTGTTCGCGCTCCTGCTCGATCTCGCGTTCGACCTCCTGCTGGCGTTGGTCACGGATCTCTTCGGCGTCCGTGTTTGCCTGGTCGAGTATCTCTTCGGCCTCTGCATCGGCCTCGGCGCGTATCTCCTCCGCACGCGCGCGCGCTTCGTCTCGGATGTCCTCTACGACTGTATCGAGGCTCATTGTTGAGAAATGGGAAGGGGGCGTTTAGACCACGAAGACCGTGACCAGCGCAAGGATCACGAGGGTCTCGGGAAGCACCGTGAGAATGAGGCCACGACCGAACATATCGGGGTCTTCTGCGGCGGCACCGACTGCAGCGGCGCCAATACCGCGCTCTGCAATACCTGCACCGAGTGCAGCGAGACCCACGGCCAGTGCTGCACCGAAGCCGGGTGAGAACGGTGTTGTCCCTGCCTCGGAGCCGAGTTGCAATACGACGCTAACAAACGCAGCGATTGATTCCATCATGATTTGTGCTTTAGACAGTCATAGTTGCCTGTACCATATTCTTAAATCTTCCCAAACCATCTCGATAGCGCGCTAATCCGCCGGTTTAGTCTCTGATAATCCTTCCAATTGTGAACAACTCACAGAATCCACGGTCGTACACCAGAGTGGGCCTCCATCAGCGAGTAAAAACGGTAGAAAAACTCAGTAATCGGGGGATTCTGGTCAGTCGCTCGTGTACTCGCGCTCTTTCCCGAACGGGAGGTAGGACTTGCCGCCGCCCTCGTAGAACTTCCCGAAGAACTCGACGTACTCGAGAC
>CAZFOF010000301.1:0-2735 GCA_964520265.1 uncultured Halobacteriales archaeon
GGCCGGAGCCGACCATCAGCTGTTTGAACAGCTGCGGGCTCTGGTTCATGAAGGCTTCCCGGCCGAAGTAGGTGATGGGGAACAGCTCCGTGCCACCCTCGGTTCCGGTCGCGACGATTTTCGGCGTGTTGATTTCCGTACAGCCGACCGACCGGAACTGCTCGCGCACCGAGCGCAACGCTTCGGCACGAATCTGGAAGATGGCCTTTATTTCGTCTTTCCGGAGGTCGAGCGTGCGGTTGTCCAGTCGCGTCGAGAGTTCCGCGTCGACTTTCTCCGAGGGGTCGAGTGGCAACTCGGGGTCGGCTTCGGAGATAACCTCGATGGCGTCGGGCACGACTTCGACGCCCGTCGGGGCGCGGTCTTCCTCCTCGACAGCACCGTCGACGGAGATGACGCTCTCGCGGTGGACGTCGAGTGCGGTCTCGACCATCTCCTCGTCCATCTCGTCTTTCTCGAATTTGACCTGTATCTTCCCGGTCTTGTCTCGGAGGATGAGGAAAGCAATGCCTCCGAGGTCTCGAATCTCGTGTACCCAGCCAGCGACAGTGACGGTGTCGCCCGGCGTCGCATCAGCGGTGTACGTGCGGTCGTCCATGCCCGTCTCTGCGGGCGGGCGTGACTTAAGAACAGTCTTTCGGTACGACGCGCCTCAGACGACCAGCCCGACTTCTCTGCGGTGGGTCTTCAATTCTTTGCGACTCTCGAACTCCCTCCCACAGGATTCGCATCGATGCATCTCCTTTTGAACCATCGTATGTTAGCGTATACCACACAGCGCTAAGAAACTACCGGGTGTGTGTCCCCCGCATACATCACGTCGAGTCGAACGCTTCGAAGTGGTGGCCGACGAGTGTTTCGCTCGCCCGTCGGAGTCGCTCGGAGACTGCCTGTTCCGAGATGTCGAGTCGCTCGCCAAGGTCGCTCATCGACGCATTTCGCGGTATCTCGAAGTATCCCATCTCGTAGGCGACTTCGAGGCTCTCCTGCTGGCGGTCAGTCAGGTCGGCGGCCATCTCCTCTCTGTCCGTGTACACGCCGTCGAGTTCGAACTCGACACCGACCGACGCACACCACTCTCGAATGTCCGACAGTGCCTCTTGCTCTGGGAGTCGCATACGGTTGTGCCACCAGCCGTCGACGTAGTACGACGCCAGTTGCTCGCCACCGGCTTCGACCCAGCCTGGATAACTCACGACGTCCGCGTCTTCTTCGACCCGCATCTGGTACAGCGCCCTCTTTTCGAGTTTGAGATGCCGCTCGGTGTCCGTTACAGTGTCGTCGTCCTGGATTGCGCTCTCGAACTGTTCGATGTCGTCCCCCTTTGCCCAGACGAGCAGGGACGGCCGCGCGGGGTCGGTGACGCCCTCCCGACTGAGACGGAGTTGAATCTCCGGCACTGCCGCGAGTGCACTCGCCAGCGCGAATTCCGGTGACCGAACCCGGAACTCGGCGATGTGGCCCATAGCCTGTTTTGCAGAGTCACGGTAAGAAAAGTTGTGTCGGGGTCGCAATGTTTGCCCATGTCCGCCGACACAGCGGGCCTAGACGGGAACCTGCGACTGCCACTCACGGAGTTGGTCTGCGGAGATACCCTGGACGGTCGCCGCAACGTCGTCGGCGTCGGCACCCTGCAGGTCGGAGAGTGATTCGATTCCCGCGTCGGCCAACTTCTCGGCCGTTTTTGATCCCAGTCCATCCAGGTCTTCGAGGTCGTCGACGGCCTGTTCGGCCTGATATTCGTGGTAGTTGCAGATTGGACAGCCGAGTTCCCAGGGTTCGTCACCGCTGTGGACGACCAGTTCCGGCAGGTCGTGTTCCTCACAGTGGGTGTCGGTGACTTCGATATCGCCCCGGCGTGGGAGGGGCAGTGAGTACTCACAGTCCGGGTAGCGCGTACAACCCACCAGACGGGAGCCAGACCGGAGTTGCTTGATGGCAAGGTCACCACCATCTGTCTCGCCACACTCCGGACAGACGCCGATAATCTCGTCTTCGCTATCGTCGGCTTCCTCGGCCTTGCACCGCGGGCACCCGTGGACGAACGTGTCACGACCGGCCAGCATCTTGACGTGGTGCATCTCGTGGTCATCACAGACCGCATCGAGCACGAGCGGTTCGCCGGTACTCGGCAGCGGGAGCGTGTTCCGACAGTCGGGGAACCCATCACAACCGACGAAATACGACCCCTGACGACTCCGCCTGACGAGCAAGTCCTCGCCACATTCGGGACAGGGCCCGAGACGCCGGTCGGCTTTGAGTGACTCCTGGAGGTGGTCGCCGATGGCTTCCTGTGACTCGCGCAACTCCTCGAAGACCCGCTCTAGCATCTCGCGGGACTCGGCAGTCACGTCTTCGAGTGTCGCCTCCCCGTCTGCGATTGCCGCCATGTCGGCTTCGAGTTGGGCGGTCATCTGGTCGCTGACGACGTGGTCGGCGTAGGCTTCGGCGGCGGCGACGACGGCCTCGGCCAGTGCCGTCGGCCGCGGCGGGTCGTTCTCGATGTAGCCCCGGTCGTAGAGTTTCTCGATGACGTTGTGTCGGGTGGCTTTCGTTCCCAACCCGAGATCTTCCATTTTCTTGATAAGTCTCGACTGCCCGTAGCGACGCGGTGGCTGTGTCTGCTTGGCTTCGAGTTCCACGTCGGTGATGGCGAGTTCTTCGCCCTCTTCGACGTCGGGGACGTGGTTCTCGCTGGCGCTTGCGTAGGGGTATACCTCGTGGTAGCCGGCCTC
>CAZFOF010000302.1:0-2731 GCA_964520265.1 uncultured Halobacteriales archaeon
GGCTGGTGCTCCTCCGTGCGTACGCCTACATCGGCCGGCTGGGTGACCCGGGCCTGCGAGACGCCTCCGCGAAGGCGGTGTTGAACGCCAACTACCTCGCCGAACGGATCGACTACGAGGTCCCCTACGGTCCGTTCCACCACGAGTTCGTCGCGACCGCGGGCCGGGACGCCGGTGACGTGGCAAAACGGATGCTCGATTACGGCGTCCACCCGCCGACGACGAAGTGGCCCGAAATCGTCGAGGAAGCACTGATGACCGAACCGACGGAGGTCGAAACCAAACGGTCGCTCGACCACCTCGCCGAGGCGTTCAACGGCGTCGCCACGGAGGACACCGACACACTCGAAGCCGCCCCGTCCGAGACGGCGGCCCGCCGCATCGACCAGGTTGCTGCTGCTCGCTCACCGCGGCTCTCCTGGCAGGCGCTCTCCGAGTAAAAATCGCGTCTCCGGTTGTCAATCGATGACGGTCTCGATCTGGCGCGCGAGGTCGGTGTAGTGGTCGGTGCCGGCACCTTTCTGGATGAAGTCGTTGATGCCGATATCGTTGGCTTCCTCCTTTGTCTCCGGGCCAGCAGATGCAGTCAACAAAAAGAACGGGAGGTCACTGTGGTTCTCCTGAATGCTGTCGTACAACTCCAGTCCACTCATCTCCGGCATCCGGTGGTCACTCACCACACAGTCGATGTCTTCCTCCCCGACGCGGTCGATAGCCGCCTTCGCGCTCGGTTCGGGAAGTGTGGTAATCGCGTCGCTTTCTCGCTCCAGAAACGTCTCCGTCAGTTCGAGCACATCGTCGTCGTCATCGACAACGAGTACCTGAATCGCTCCGCCCATCGTCAGTTACGCAGTCCCCGTGTCGACAGCACCGTCGATACGAACAAACCCGTAATCACACTCTTCACAGTGCCATTTCTCTTTCCTCCCCAGGTGCATCTCCGTGCTCGCAGCCTTCCAGAATGTCCGTGACTCGCCACATTCCGGACACTCGTGTTCGAGTTTGAGACTCATGAGACACGCTTTGTCCCCATCTCAATTTAAACTACGGGTTTATGCCTGAGGTTGGCACAGAGCTATGTGCCTTCGGCGACCACACTTTGGTATGACACGACAAACCACTCGCTGTGATGCCTGTGGCTACCGTGTGCAGTGGAACCCAGAGACGCGGGAGGGGCCGACGGTGTTCTTCGAGGAGGGTCGCTGTCCGAGTTGCGGTCGTTCCTTCGAAGACGAGGCACCGGTCTCTGCACGCCGTGGCAAGAAGCGCCGGTGAGGTGTGACTGCGGTCTGTGGCCGACTGCCCTCGGATGCGGTAGTCATTTACTCCCGACAGCGTACGTCTCTCGTATGCAGACTGTCATCCTCGCTGCGGGACAGGGAACACGGATGCGCCCGCTCACGGACGCGACGCCGAAACCAATGTTGCCCGTGGCAGACCGTCCACTGGCGGCACACACGGCAGACGTGGCCGTCGACGCTGGTGCGTCCGAGTTGGTGTTCGTCGTCGGATATGAGGCAGATGCAGTGCGGGAGTACTTCGGGTCGGAGTATCGTGGCGTCCCGGTTCGCTTCGCCACCCAGGAGACACAGGCCGGAACGGCCGATGCCGTCCGCGCGGCGGCACACCTTCTCGACGGGGAGTTTGCCGTCCTGAACGGTGACAACCTCTACGACGGGGAGAGTATCGACGCGCTGTTTTCGACCGGACCGTCAATCGCGGCACAGGCGGTCGACCACCCCTCCAGCTACGGTGTTCTCTCGACGGCAGACGACCAGGTGACAGGCATCGTCGAAAAGCCAGACGACCCGCCGACGAATCTCGCCAACGCCGGAGCCTACGTCTTCCCGGCGGCGGCCCGCGAGTGGCTCGACGTTCCCGAATCCGAACGCGGCGAGCACGAAATCACAGACGTCGTCGCCCGGGTTATCGAGGAGTACACCGTCTCGCCAGTCGAGGTCGACCGGTGGCTGGACGTGGGCCCTGCTGGCGGCCAACGAGTGGAAACTCGGCGAACTCGAACGTGACATCCGCGGCGACGTGGCCGATGACGCCGACCTCCGGGGTCGCGTGGTCGTCGAAGCGGACGCGACAGTCGAACCTGGCGTCGTCATCGAGGGGCCGGCGTTGCTCCGGGCGGGCAGCGAGGTTGGTCCCAACGCCTACATCCGTGGTGCGACGCTACTCGGCCCGAACGTCCACGTCGGACAGAGCGTCGAGTTGAAGAACACGGTCGTCCGCGCCGGCACCAACGTTCCACATCTCTCGTATGTCGGCGACAGCGTTCTCGGTGCGGACGTGAATCTCGGGGCAGGGACGACCGTCGCGAACCTCCGTCACGACGACACACCGGTACGACTGACGGTCAAAGGCGAGCGAACCTCGACGGGACGGCGGAAATTCGGCGTCGTCGTCGGCGACGGTGCCAAGACGGGCATCGACACGAACCTCGACGCCGGTGTCACGCTGTCGTCGGGTGCCACGACCGGTCCCGGAGAGACGGTCACACGCGACCGGTGAGAGATGTGATAGTTCCCGACGGACAATCGTTGAAGATGGCTGTGGATATATGGGATTAAGTAGGGGCACCACGAGAAGCAAACTAAGATGGTTGACCCGACTTCGGATCTCGGAGAAGATATCTCCGAGGAGGACGCACCCACGTGTGCCACTTGCGGCGCGACGATACTCGACAATCCGCGCCACCGTGTCATCACGTGGATCGACGCCG
>CAZFOF010000303.1:0-2727 GCA_964520265.1 uncultured Halobacteriales archaeon
GATGACGCCCTGATAGATGTCGCCGCTGTAGACGTACTCCTTGGCGCGCTCGACGGCGTCTTCGTACTCGTCCTGTGGGCCGGCAACTGCACGGTCTTGGCGGAACCCGCCCGTGGCCGGGGTGGTGGTACTGCCGAGCAGGTCGGTGACGCGTTCGGCTTCGGTCTCGATTGCATCGTAGCGCTCGCCGGCGTCTTCCCCCGGTCGGACGACCGGCGTGAACACGAGTGAGAGGCTGTCCTCGACGTGGTCGAAGACGAGCGTCTTCGTCGTCAAGACGAACTGTGCGTCGGGATAGCGGGAGTCGGGACTCTCCAGTCCGACCTCCTCAAGCCAGAGGTCGTAGACGGCGTCGTAGGAGAGAAAGCCGACGAGTCCCCCTTCGAGATGCTGGCGGTCGCTCTCGGGGAACCCGCGCAGGTCGACCTCGGGCATCGTCGCGCGCAGACTGTCGAGCGTGTCGCCGCCGTTGGGGTCGACCAGCCCCTCGTACCGGTCGTTCAGAATCTGCACGTCCATCGTCGCGCCGCCGTCGTCGACCGTGACGACCGCTTCGGGGTCGTAGCCGACAAACGAAAAGCGTGCGTGTCGGTCGTCACCGCTTGGTGCGAAGGCCCCGTCGGGGTCGCTAGAGGCGACTTTCTCGGCACTCTCGAGCAGGAACGTGTACTCGCCGTCGTCGTTGTCGCTGGTTCGGCCCGACAGCGCGGCGTAGGCGGCCAGCGGTTCCACGTCGCTGTCGAGTTCGACTGCAGTCCGCACGACTGCCGGACGGTCGCCCTCGGCCAGCGAACAGAACTCCTCGCGGTCGTGGTCGAGTACGGACATTACGCGCTCACCTCGCCTGCCGTCTGTGCCTGTGCGACGAACTCGGCCATCGCGTCGTGGTCTTTGACGCCGCCCTCGTCCTCGACGCCACTCGCGGTATCGACGCCGTAGGGGTCGACCGTCTCCACGGCTTCCGCGACGTTGTCGGGGGTCAGCCCACCTGCGAGGACGACCGGCACGTCGAGGTCTGCGACACTCTCGCGGGTGCGCGCCCAGTCGTGTGTCTCGCCGGTGCCACCGCCACCGTCTTCGTCGATGGAGTCCACGAGGAGCGCGTCGGCGTGGTCGGCGTAGGCGGCGATGTCGTCGTCCGGGCTGACGGCGGCCAGGACGGACGCGCTGGCACGCGCACGCAGTCCACCAACCATCTCGGGTGAGAGTGTACCGTGTACCTGGATGGTGTCTGCCTGCACGCGTCGCTGTGCTGCGAGTGCATCCTGCACGGAGTCGGGCATCGTCACCAGCACGCTGGAGACAAACGGCGGCAGGTCGTCGACGAGCGTGGCCGCGTGCTCGACGGTAATCTCTCGTGGCGTCTCGACTGCAACATCGACGATGAACCCGACGGCGTCCGCGCCGGCAGCGACAGCGGCGTCACGGTCTTGCTCGCTCGTGATGCCACAGAGTTTCACCCGCGTCATGCGTCGAGATTCCGTAGCTGTTCGAGTTTTTCGCCCGCCGAACCCGAGTCGATTGCTTCGGCAGCGCGTGTGACACCGTCTTCCAGTGAGTCGGCAGCGCCGGCGATGTAGATGGCTGCGCCGGCGTTGGCGAGGATGATATCGCGTTTCGCACCGCTCTCCTCGCCGGTGACGATTGCCTGCATATCGGCGGCGTTGTCCGCTGGCTGTCCTCCTGCAACGGCACCGATGTCGGCCTGTTCTAATCCGAGGTCAGCCGGTGTGAGCGTGTATTCGGTGATATCCGTTCCGTCGACCTCTGCGACTGCAGTCTCGCCGTGGATGGCGATTTCGTCCAGTCCCGAGCCGTGGACGACCATCGCACGCTCGATGTCCATCTGTGCGAGCGCGCGAGCGAGCACTGGCACGAGGTCAGGATCGTAGACGCCGACGACCTGTGCGTCTGCACCAGCGGGGTTGGTCAGCGGCCCGAGCACGTTGAAGATAGTCCGCATCCCGAGTTCCTGGCGCGGGCCGATGACGGCTTTCATCGCCGGGTGAAAGACAGGCGCAAGCATAAAGCCGATTCCGCGATCCTCGATTGCTCGCTCGACCGCCGGTGGTTCGGCGTCGACCGTGACCCCGACCTCCTCGAGGACATCAGCGCTCCCCGAGGAGGAAGACACAGAGTAGTTCCCGTGTTTCGCAATCGGGACACCAGCGCCCGCGGCCACGACCGCACTGGTCGTCGAGACGTTGATGGTATCGTAGTCATCGCCGCCGGTGCCACAGGTGTCGACCAGCGTCTCCCGGTCGGGATCGATGGTTCGGGCGGCGTCGCGCATTCCTTCGGCGAACCCCGCGATCTCTGCCTCTGTCTCACCTTTGGCTCGCAGGGCCGTCAACAACGCGCCAATCTGTGATTCGGTTGCCTCCTCGAAGACGAGTCTGGATGCCTCCCGCGCCTCGTCCTGCCCGAGATCCATACCGTCGGTAACACGTTCAATATACTCTTGCATTTGAATCCACCAATGTACTATTTCGTCTTACAATGGACAAATCCGTACACTGACTTAAGCGTGTCGACTTACAGGGTGTCGGAGGACAGACCCGGGGGAGTCTCGCTTCGGTAGGGGCGAAGCAGCAATGCCAGTCACGCCGGGTAAACGGCTGTCGTTCCGGTCGCTACGTCCCGTACAGATTGGTGGATTCCTTTCCCCATCGTATTGGATGCATTGCACGGAAGCCCTCAGAAGGCCAAATCTGTTACAGTTCGGCG
>CAZFOF010000304.1:0-2689 GCA_964520265.1 uncultured Halobacteriales archaeon
AGCCGCATCGAACTGCGCTCGCCCGACCCGTCGTGTAACCCCTACCTCGCCTTCGCGGCGATGATTCATGCAGGACTGGACGGCATCGAGAACGACCTCGACTGTCCCGACCCGGTTCGGGAGAACATCTACGAGTTCGACGAGGACAAACGCGACGAGTACGGCATCGACACGCTCCCCGAAAACCTCGGTGAGGCTGTCGAGGAACTCGAAGACGACGAGGTCATTATGGACGCACTTGGCCCACACGTCGGCGAGAAGTTCGTCGAGGCCAAACGCCAGGAGTTCAAAGACTACCTCGTCGACGTCTCCGAGTGGGAAATCGACCGCTACCTCGAAAAGTACTGAACGCCCGTTCCTGTTTTCGTTTTTTCTACCGGAACTCTCGTACCTTCTCGACGACGAGTTTGGGGACGCTCACGGCACTGATGGTGATGCCAACGATGACCATCAGGACGTACAGTCCAAGCGTCGACAGCCAGACGATAATCATTGCGAGAATCGCCCAGCCACCGCTCAGGAACGAGAACGCCCCAAGCGTCATCGCCGTGCCATAGAGCAAGACGAGATACGGGCCCCAGCCCCGGGCTTTCCCGCGACGAGCCCGCTTGCGGACGTAGCGTTCAAGGTCGTCTTCGAGTTCCTCTCGGTGGACGGTTCGTTCTTCGATCTCCTCCTCGAACTGGTCGAGTTCCTCGCGCAGTTGTGCGAGGTCTTCGTGGTCGACCGGTTCGGGTTCGATGGTTGTTACCCCATCGTCCTCCGGCGACGCCTCCGAATTACTCATCGGTTGTCTCGTATCTCGGAGCGGTTCCTGTTGTAGTTGCCGGTCTCGCTGGCCCGCGAGCACCGCGTTCAGTGCAGCACCGACCAGAAGTATCAGACCCCCAACATAGAACCACGTAAGCGCCAGCAACACCGCTCCGAGAACGCCGTAGAGTTGAAGCGACGTTGCGTTCGCCGCGTAGAGTCCAAAGCCCGCACTCAGCGCAACCCACCCGACGGCGGCGACGGCCGCTCCCGGGAGTGCCTCGGCGACGGTCACCTCGCAGTCAGGGAACACGTAGTACATCGGGAGAAAGACCACCACGAGCGTCCCCAGCAACAGGCCCTGTGAGAGAATCCCCGAGAGTGGCGCGACGTTGGACTGGACGACTGTGTTGGCGACGACCATCCCCGACAGCGCCAGTGCGATTGCGCCGAGGACGACCAGCGCGTCCAGCACCTGATCGCCCAGCGACGGCGGCGATTCGACGCCGTAGATGCGCGAAAAGGCAACGTCGAGGCCACGGAACACCCGCAACGAACTCCACAACAGAAACACCAGCCCGACGACCGTCGCTTCGCCGCGGCCGACACCACTGGTCAACGACCGTTCGAGAACCGTGGTCGCCTGCTCGGTGAGCAGGTCGCCGGCGAGTGAGACGACTGCCGTCGCGAAGGACTGGCCGGCAACTGCCGAGACGAGCGCCAGCGCGACCAACACGAGTGGGAACACGGAGACGAACGCGTAGTACGCGATTGCTGCCGCGAGGAAACTCAGTTGCTGATCGCGGACGAGGGTGACCAGCGACCGGGTGAGGTGACGGGGCTGTAGTGTGGCTGTCACAACTGTGTATGCAGCCGATGGCAACAAATAGCTCCGGCCTGCTCGGGCGTGATTCCCTCGAAACCCCTTAGTCGGGTGCGTTCGAGGCATCGGTATGGACTGGAAGGCGGAGACGTTCCGCGTGACCGTGGTCTTGCTGACCGCGAGTGTAGCACTCATCGCCGCAGGAGTCGCCGGTTTCGGCGGGTCGGTCGGCCTCGTCGTCATGCTGGTTGGCTTTGCCGTCCTCCTGTTCGCGCTGAAAGACGAACTTGCCCGCGCACCGGACGCACTCCGTCACGACCTCGGCGCCTACGGGGCGGTGCTGTGGGTCGGACCGCTTCTCGCCGCTGTCGTCGTGGCACTGATGCTGGACGCGACGCCTGCCGAACTCCAGGCGCTTGGCGGACTCGTCGGACTCGTGGGGATGGTGAACTACTTTCTGCGCCCGCTGTACCGACTGGGACACGCACTGCTCAAGACGGTCGGCATCGCCGGCTAGTCGGTCGCCGACTGCATCTCTGCGACCGACGCTGTCGTCTTGAACGTCGTCCCGCCGTAGTGGGCGCGTGAGGCCGCGAACCCAGCCGCGCGCAACTTTGCCAGAAAGTCGTCCATCGCCGACGCACCGCGACCCCAGCGTTTGCAGAGCCGGTGCTGGTCGTAATGTGTCGACTCGGGCAACTCCGCTTCGAGGGTGTCCAGAAGGTCGGTCGCCTGCTCTGCCGTGCCCATCTCCGGCGTCACGGCCTCGCGGACGCTTTCGACGAACTCGTCGTCGACGGTCGGCCCCAGCCACACCGGCCCGGCAGTCTGAATGCCGTGGTCGCAGTTGGGACACTGCTCGGGCGGATTGGCGATGAGGCCGGACTCGGTCTCGCGGCGGAGGCAGTGCTCGCAGTGGTGGATATAGCCCAACTGGTCGATGGCCTCGTTTGCGACAGTCGCGCCGCGGTCGAGTTCGAGGTAGGTACGCACGTAATGTTTCGTGGCGTGGGTGAGAATCGGCGTCACCGCCACGTCGTAGCGGGCGGCGGTGCGAGCGAGTGCTGAGAGGAGGATACGGACGCCCATCTCGGCGTGGTACTCCGTGTTCCGCGG
>CAZFOF010000305.1:0-2674 GCA_964520265.1 uncultured Halobacteriales archaeon
GAGAAGGGGTGTCGGTGTTTGTCACCGAGGAGGAACAGGAGACTGTCGAGACACTACTTACTACCTGTCCCCGACAGCAGCGTGACTCTTTCCAGCAGAAGATAACTGGTCGACGAAGTGACGGTGAGAAACTCACTGTCGAGATTCATGGCGGTTCTGTTGAGTACAACGGCGAACAGGCAATACTGGGTGTTCTCAGTGGTGCATCTAACGGGGACTGACGTGGGGAAGATACGCGAATCGGAGATAGTAGCTGCTTTATCTGCCCGACTGGTTGTCTTCATCACATGATCGAGGGGGAAATCGGCAGCAGTACTTCTTATGTAACATTTCTGCCCGTAGAAGAGCCGACTGGTCTCGAAATCATCGACGAGGTACAGCGGCGACGGTACAGGATGGAAACCCCGACACCTGTTTCGCCGACGGTGAAAGATTCCGGCCAGATTCAGTATCCGGTTACAGAGATAGTTGCGATTACGACGAGTGAGATTGTCATTCCACGGCTTGTTGGTATCTACATCCGCGACGAATCGAGGTCGATGATAGCGAGTACCGGAGATCGAGAACGCCTGTCGGTGCCGGAGGGAACGCATACACTCGAACTTGATACACAAATAAAGACCTACCTCCAGACGACGAGTGCTTTCGAAATCGTTGGAGGTGTCGAAGAGACTCATATCCGATTCGATGAGGAGGCGACCGTCCTGATTGGGACTCGTTCGCTCCACGAGCGGCCGGCCGGAGAGATAACCACGACCGAAGACCCTCACGATATGATGCAGGCGGTGCAAGCGTTCGGGTCGGCACTCAAAACAACAACTCCAGAGCGCTCTTACCCGACACTCAGGGGACATCCCCCCTCTGTCGTACTCGGTGACAGCCTGGAGATTCCCAGTGATATAGCGTCTCCCGAGACAGGGATTTATCTGGAAATCCCACCTGAACGCTCATCGCTGTATGTCGTCGCGCCGCTTGCGTTCTACCTGGGTGCCACGCTCCTTCCTGGCGATCAGCCACGCCTGACGACTGACACCGGATTCGAGTACACGTTCGAACAGGATGGGTTCGAAACCGACGTTGAACGTGTGTTGAAACAGGTCTTTTTACTCGACTGTCTCACGAGAACTGAAGGGCTGTATAATCTGGAACTCAGAGAGCGCACCGTCCTTGAACCGCGTCTGGATATTGATTTTGAATCGTTGTACTCGAAGACGATCTCCGAACAGGTCTCTGCGTATCTCCAGTATCCGTACTCCGACATCGAAGACCAGATCCCAGACTGGCAACTCACCGTTCATGCCGATACTGCTCCGGCGAGTGTCGAGTTGCTGCCGTTTGTTATCAACGACCTCGCCGTGGTTCGGACATCGCCTGAGCCAAAGGTACCAAACCCACAGACAGAACATAACGTAGAGACGCTCACACGCGATGCACAGTTCACCAGACAGACTGACACGCAGGATAGTTCCGGAACTCGAAGTTATATTCAACCAGACGTCACGAACGGACTCGAACAGGCGTGGGTCGGAGACCGCATTCCTGTCGGTGCGAACAAACTTGTCAGAGACGCTTTCGAACACCGACTCGAGCGGGAACTCACTGGAGGTGATATCTCGATTACTGTTGTCGTCAACGATTCGCGGATGGAGAACGAACAGAGTCTCGTAAACCAGGTGTATGGTAATCGGGAGGAACTTCCGTTTACTGTCGAGACGCACGAGAATACTACCGTCTCGAAACTTCGTGCGATCTTCGAGGCTGAAACCGACTTTCTCCACTTTATCGGCCACACGGAACAGGACGGTTTCCAGTGTGTCGACGGGAAAATCGATGTTACGACGCTCAACCAGACCGGTGTCGATGCCTTTCTGTTGAATTCCTGTGATTCGTACAATCAGGGGCTCGGACTCATCGAAGCTGGCTCTATCGGCGGTATCGTCACACTTAGTGACGTTATCAACGATGCAGCAATTCAGATTGGCGAAACCATCGCGCAATTGTTAAATGCTGGATACCCGTTGCGCCCCGCGCTGGCGATTGTTCGGGATACGAGTATCCTGGGCCGACAGTACATTGTCGTCGGAGACGGTGGGCTGCGGGTGAGCCAACCGGAGAACATTATCTCCCACGAGTACGATATCACCGAGACGGGTGGTAACTACTCTGTGACATATAATACGTATGCGACCGCTGAAACCGGATTGGGTTCTGTCACGCTCCCGCATATCAGCTCTGTCTCGGAGTACTACCTCTCACCGGGGACACTCGATACGTTCTCTCTCAGTAAACAGGAACTCGAAGAATTTCTCGGCCTCCAGCGAGCGCCGGTCAGAATCGACGGCAATCTCCACTGGAGTGACACACTCGATATCGACGAGGTGCTGTAGGCCGGGTTACTCTTCGGTCAGCGCGAGCACGTCGTCGAAGAAATCCAGCGAGTCGTTGGGGCCGGGATTGGCCTCGGGGTGGTACTGCCGCGTGATGATGTCGAGGTCGTCGTTTTCGAGGCCCTCGGGCGTGTCGTCGTTGACGTTGACCTGCGTGACTTCCAGTGTGTCGCCCGGTTCGGCGACGGTGTAGCCGTGGTTCTGGGTGGTCATGACGACGCGGTCGGTGCGGAGGTCACGAACCGGTTGATTGACGCCGCGGTGACCGAACTCCATTTTCTCGGTTT
>CAZFOF010000306.1:0-2648 GCA_964520265.1 uncultured Halobacteriales archaeon
CGGGGCATCGCGTCGTGCAACTGGTCGAGTACCGTCGCCGCATCGCCGACCAGCGGGTGGGCCGCGCGGACGTTCTTGGATATCTCCGCGGGGTCGATGTCCACGTGGATGATGTCGGCCTCCGGCGCGAACGTCTCGACGCCACCGGTCAACCGGTCGTCGAAACGGGTGCCCACCGCCAGCATGACGTCGCTGTGCTGGAGTGCCATGTTGGCGTAGCCGGTGCCGTGCATCCCCGCGACTTCCATCGCGAGTGGGTGGTCTTCCCGGAACGACCCGAGACCAGGCATCGTTGTCACGACGGGGATGCCGTACTCGACGGCAAAGGTTCTGAGTTCGTCCCAGGCCTCGCCTTTGACCACGCCGCCGCCCGAGAGGATGACGGGGCAATCGGCGTCCGCGAGTGCTGCCGCGGCCGCCGTGACCGCTTCGTCGTCGGCGGCGTCGGGCACCTCGAAGTTCTCGGGTTGTTCCGGGCGGTCGGGCGCCCGGTCGGTGTCGTCGAGGGTGACGTCTTTCGGGAGATCCACGACCGTTGGCCCCGGTCGGCCGTCGCGAGCGCGGGTGAACGCCTCGCCGACCGTATCGCCGACGGCGTCGGCGTCGTCGACAAAGAAGTTTGCCTTCGTGACCGGTCGGGTGACGCCGGTCGTGTCCGTCTCCTGGAATGCGTCGTTGCCGACGAAGTCCGACGGAACCTGTCCGGTCAGCGCGAGCACGGGATCCGAATCCATGTCCGCGTCCGCAAGTCCGGTGACGAGGTTGGTCGCGCCGGGTCCCGAGGTGGCCATGCAGACCCCCGGGTCGCCGGAGACGACGCCGTACGCGTCGGCGGCGTGGGCCGCAGCCTGTTCGTGGGCCATCGTCACGTGAGTCAACGCCGCGTCGTAGAAGGCGTCGTAGACGGGCATAATCGCCCCGCCCTGGACGCCAAAGACGTGTTCGACGCCCGCGGTTTCGAGCGCCGCGACGACGGCGTCGGCACCGCTGGTGACTGTGCGTTCTTCGGCCGCTTCCTCCGTGGCTGCAATTCGTTCTGACATCGTGTGGTCGTTTGTCGTGGGTCGACTGGGGGTCTGTGGTGTCGCGAAAACTGCGACACCGTCGTTTGGGAAACGGTGCGAGCCGGGCCGAACGTCGGGAGTGGGGTATAGTGGGGACTAAGACGCCCCAATAATAGCGACCGCGGAGACACCGCTACCGACGGGCGAGCGTCGGGGCGCGGTGGTAGAATACATCTGTACTTATAGACAGGAGCCCTGATGATGAACGTTTCGCTTGCAAATGTCTGGATAGAAAGCTGGCCTCGGCACTTACGACTCACAATCTATCCATAGCGAATGTGTTTGGCGCGTCGACAGAGCCCGCACGTCTCGGTACTGCTCGTCTGGTATTCGGATGCTGCGCCCCACGACTGCCCCGGTCACGAACGGATTTGTTTCTCGCCGAAGTGGCCACACGAGTGACAGAGCGCGCAGCATGGACTCACAAGACCCGCTTTCTCCGCTTGTGTGTCCCAGTGCGCGGAAGTGTCCGGGAGGCGAGAAGGGATTGCTACTCGAGTTGGTGGTAGTCCAGTTCGTGCCCTTCGTCGAGGGCGTCCTGAACGGTCTCGCTGGGGGTTTCGCCCGTCTCGGTGTGTGTGGACATCCCAGCGATGTCTGCCCGTTCGAAGTGGATGTTCCGTCGCCAGTCGGAATCGGTGTCAGGGTAGTCGGTTCGGTAGTGTGCGCCTCGGGATTCGGTCCGCTTGAGGGCACCGCGCAGGACTGCCTCCGCAGCCGCCAGCATGAATCCGATGTCGATTGCGAACTCGAAGGATTCGCTTGTGACCGGGCCGACATCCATATCGGAGGCCTTCTTGCGCAGCGCATCGAGTTTGTCGAGTCCAGCCCGCAGCGAGTGCTCGTCGCGTAGGATTCCGGCGTGGTTCCACATCACCTCCTGTAAATCAGTGAACACCGACATAACCTCGTAGGTACCGTCTCGGCCTGCCAGTGCCGCGAGGTCGCGCATCTGCGGTTTCGCGATGTCATCGAGAATCCGCTCCGGAACGTGACCCGGACCGTCGATGCGCTCGGCGATCCGTGCACCTGCGACGACGCCGAAGGCGACGGTCTCGGCCAGCGAGTTCCCGCCCAGCCGGTTCGCGCCGTGGACGCCTGCCATCGTCTCTCCGATTGCAAACAGGTTGTCGACGCTCGTCTCTCCGTACTCGTCGACGGCGACGCCACCCATGCCGTAGTGGGCCGTCGGTGCGACTTCGACCGGTTCGGACGCCATATCGACTCCCAGACTATCGAATCGCTCGTACATCCTCGGCAGGCGCTCGCGGATGAACGCCTCGCTTTTGTGCGAGAGATCGAGGTAGACGCCGCCGTTCTCGGTTCCCCGCCCCTCGGCGACTTCCTGTGCAATCGCGCGGGCGACAACGTCCCGGGCGTCGAGTTCCATCTGGCTGGGCGAGTACCGCTTCATGAACCGCTCGCCCTCCGCGTTGTAGAGGTGTCCCCCCTCGCCACGAACCGCCTCGGTGACTAAACGTCCGCTCCAGGGTTCCCACTCGGGATCGCTCTCGTCGACCGCCATCCCTGTCGGGTGGAACTGGACGAACTCCATGTCCATCAGGTCGGCGCCAGCGTCGTACG
>CAZFOF010000307.1:0-2639 GCA_964520265.1 uncultured Halobacteriales archaeon
CTCTCGCAGTCCCTCTTGCAGTTCGTCGTGTGCGTACTCGATTTGCTGTGTGTCCTCTCCAACGTCACCGGTACTGAGACCCGCCGGTGTGTAGATGGAGTTCAACAGCGTCACAGAGGCAACAATTGCAAGCGCCATGAGTATCGCAACGACCAGCAACAACTGGCCGCGTCGCTCGGTCACCATACTTCCACCACCACCTCGACGACGTTGTAGACCTCCGAGTCGGGCTGAGCGTCAGGCACGTAGATGTTACTGGCGTTAGACCGGTTTTCCAGTGTATCATCGGTTGGTTCACAGTCCGGGAACCCCCTGGCTGGCATCGAGTCATACAGCATCACGCGTCGGGAAACCGAGATAACCCCGTTTTGTACCTGCTGTGGGTTGTCCGAGTCCGGATAGACGACGACTTCCTCAAGCGTCCGCGTGCTGCCGGTCGTGTTCCAGTATCGGAGGTAGACGTTGTACTCGAAGCCGTTTTGATAGAACGTCTCGTTGAGCATCGGCCCGAGTTCTGTCGTACTCCCAAGGGAGGAACGGTCGTAGGCGTCCCGCTCGGGTTCCTCCCCGTCCAGACAGGTGACCGCACGGGTGAGGGTGTCGTCGTCCGCCGCGACGGCGAGTAAATCTTCTGTCTGGCCGCGCAGTGAGTCGATACTGTCATCGCCCGGCCCGCTCGTCCACGGAGCCAGGTCGACAGCCTGAAAGCCGAGGATGACCGCCGAGGCGATGACAACTGCGGCGATGACTCCTTCGAGTGTGAACGCCTGTCCACGCTCGTCACTCGTCATTCGAACCACACCCTGACGGTCAGACGACACAGTTGTTCACACTGTGAGTCGTTCTGGAACGTCACCAGTCGCGTGCTCTGGGCTGCTGGCTCGCGATTATACGAATCCCCAGCCGTCAGCAACAGCTCACCGGAACTGGAGCTGTTTTCGACGGTGACGTTTACGTCCCTACCGATGGGGAGACCAACCGCCCCACGTGTCTGCCCCCAGTCGGCTCCCAGGAGACGGTCGAGTTCCGAGTAGTTCAGCGTTTGCTGTGTCCCAGTAACGGCACTTTCGTGTATCAGGTTCTCGGACAATCTGTCTGCTGCAGTGCGCTCCGTCTGGTCGACAGGCTGGTCGAACGTCTGGAAGACCCCCGGGACGAACAGGAACACGCCCGTGAGTGTGAGCAAGACAACCGAGACCCCTACCAGGTAGTCGAGTTGTGTTTGGCCCCGCCCTCTCATAGATTCACCTAGCTACTCCGGTCGCTGCCCGTCAGCACGGACATCCGAGCAGTCACCCCACGCCGTACACCCCGAAGACGCGCGCGCCCGTCGTCCCATAGCGACGTGCCTGCTGGCCCCACCAGCAGGAGAAGCGCCTCTGCGCCCTCGCTGTCACCGCCTGCAATCTGCTCGACGGCAATCCAGACCACCAGTGAGATGGTCGCCAGCACGACGGCGTATTTCACACCCGAAATGAGTTGCACGTTGCGGATATAGCCAGCGATAAACGACGAGATTATCGCCTGCAGTGTCACCGCATGGAAGAACAACATCGACATGAGCTGTGGGTCGAGAGAGCCGCCACCGCCGAGTCCACCACCGCCCGGCGTACTACTCCCACCCGAGAGTTCCAGACCACCGATGACGTCGATAAACTGCACGCGAAGCAGCGCCATCACGCCCAGCAGCGTCAGGTAGGTCATGATGATAATGACTGTCTGCATCCGCGTGCGAGCTTTGCGTTCCCTGTCGATATCGTCCTGGTTCTCGGAGGACTGTGCGGCAGTCGAGAGCACGTCCTGAATCTGGCTGGAGGTCTCCTGAGCTTCGCTGATGAGTTTGACCGTTCGTGCCAGCCGTGGGATATGATATTTGTTGTTGAACTCTCTGAGAGCACCCTTGAGGTTCGTCCCGTAGTTCACCTTGGCGTGCATCGTCTCGAACTCTTCGGCGAGTTTCCCCGAGGACGTATCGGAAACGACCTTCACTGACTCCAGCAGCGTCATCCCCGTGTCGTTGGCACTCGCGAGTTTGCGGAGGTTCTCTGAGAGCTGTGTGAGCACACCACGCCGGGAGCGGACGTTCCACTCGTAGAACAGTCCCAGCGGGAGCAGGTTCAGATACAGCGGGACGTACACCCAGACGACCGTCCCGTAGACGACCTGGCGTTTCATCTCGTCAATCGACAGCGGCGCGTTCCCGGTCACGATGCCGCCCATGAGGAACAACACCGTCAGCGGCACCGTGACGATGAGAACCATCCGCGGATGGTCGCGGAAGAAGATGTGTGGCTCGCGGAGTATCTCCATCAGTTCGTGCGTTCCCTCACGGCGCTTGATGCGCTCGAAGACGCTGTATTCGCCCGTGTAGCGCTCGACGAGACCGGGGTTGAACACACCGATACCCTCGTCGACCATGAACTCCTCGTCGCCACCGCTCGGGCGGAGATAGCCGTCTCCGATTTCGTCCTGCGTGACCGTCGAAACCAGCACGAGAAAGCCGACCCCGACGAGTGGAATCAGCCCGTAGACCGTGCCATACAGCAGATCTTTCTGATTCCCGGAGCCCATCAGGCTCATAATCACCAGGATGATGATGAGCAACAGGGGAAACAGCGACAGCGTCATGTACATCTCGC
>CAZFOF010000308.1:0-2355 GCA_964520265.1 uncultured Halobacteriales archaeon
CGTCGAAGGGGTCCTCGTCGTCGTAGTACGACTGCGGGATGAACCCGTAGTCCGACGGATAGTGGACGTTGCTGTGGAGGACGCGGTCGAGCATCACGCCCGGGATGTCCTTGTCGTACTCGTATTTGTTGCGTTCGCCTTTGAGACACTCAACAACAGCGTAAATTTCCTCAGGTGGGTTCGGTCCCGTTTCGAGGTCTTCCCAGAGATTTACCATCAATCGAGTCTCCGCAAGACTATCAAAAACTACTTTCGGTCTCCACCTGTAGTTTGACATACAGACAGAGGCACGGTCCCCGAAAGCAGGGTAACCGCTCAGCGAGTCTGAATATCCACTTTATCTAGTTAGCATCTGCCTTATCCACCGAAAGAGCAGTCTTACACACGTGACAACCTTCTCTCGATTTACCAAGTGTTAAGTAGTTAGATGACATCTAAACAACCATGTCAGAGGCACAAACCGTCACAGAAAGCCCAGGCATCGCAAAAGAGCTCACTGCATTCCAGCAGAATATTTTGACCATACTCGCCGAGGAGCCCCGGTACGGGCTGGCTATCAAGCGCGAACTCGAGTCCTACTACGACTCCGAGGTCAACCACGGTCGGCTGTACCCGAACCTCGACGACCTGGTCGAGATGGATCTTGTAGAGAAAAGCGAACTGGACAAGCGGACGAACCAGTACGCGCTGACAGACGAAGGCTACGAGGCGGTGCTCGACCAGCTAGGTTGGATGTTCGACAAAATCGTGACCGAGGAAGAGCGCGCCGACGACCTCGAAGCGCTCATCGCTCGTCACCGATAACGTCGGCTTTCTCGACGGCGAGTCGAACCGACTCCTCGACGACCGCTTTCTGGTCGTCACTCGGAAACGCGTTCCGCACAAAGTACCCCGTGAGGAACTCCTCCCGTTCCTCCCTGGTAAGCTGGCCGAGTGATTTGGCGTAGTGATTACTCGCAAAATCGGCCAGCGCGTGGGCGTTTTGCCCGTGTACATCCCCGTGTTCGTCAGCGACTGTCTCGGCAACTGTTCGGTTGTGCTCCTCGATGACATCCCAGTCTTCGCTGGCACCGGGGCCTTCGAGGGGGCGTTCGATGCCGCGGTCGATATCGTCGATACGGTCGGGATGAACTTTCCCCTCGACGACCCACTCCTCGGGGTAGAGTACGAGTGTATCGCGGTCGTCCTCGCGGACGCGGGCTGTGTAGGGGGTCTCGGCAAGCAACTCGTCTCGGGCCTCCCGGTATGTGGCTGCCTCAGCGTCGTCGACGACCTCACGTGCGAGTTTCGTCAGTCGCTCTGCCTCGTCGACGACATCGACAGGAAGTTCCGACGGCGAGTCGTCCGATGCTGTGCTCGAAGCCTCCAGGTCGTCAGGTTCCTCAGCCATCCTCGAATGCCTCGTTGGCTAGTTCGTCGGCGCGTTCGTTTATTTCTCGCGGAACGTGCGAGAGCGACCAGTCGTCGAACTGTGAGAAGAGTTCTCTGGCACGGACGCGTCGTTCGCGCAACTCCGGATTGTTCGTGTCGTACTCGCCGCGAACCTGCTTGACGATCAGTTCCGAGTCGCCGCGAACGTCGACGCTATCGAAGCCGTAGTCGGCGGCGACTTCCAGTGCGCGGATAAGTGCCTCGTACTCGGCGCGGTTGTTGGTCGTCTCGCCGATACGTTTGTTCCCCTCGGTGACGATACCGTCGCTGGTGACGATGACCCACCCGATGGCAGCAGGCCCGGGATTCCCGCGAGCAGCGCCGTCGAAATAGACGTGTGCACGCCCGCTGCTCTCCCGAAGGTGGGCCTCCAGTTTGCTCGGGTCGCTCCCCTGGACGACCACCTTCCCATCGTAGGCAACGGCCGTCGCGCCGTCGGTACTCGCCCGCCAGCGCTCGTGGTCGGTGTTCCCCGGCTGCGTCTCGATACCCGCAGCCTCCAATCGCTCCCGCGCGGCCGACGCGTCACACTCGATAACCGGCATTGGGATTTACCTCACTGTTGGATGGATATGACCGTTTCCACTTGGAAACATATCGGTATTTAGTACCATACGGCCGCTGTCGTGCGTTTTACCGGACTTCCGTCGTTTCACAAGAAACAAATATGGGGGCATTACTGCCCAAGGGTTTATGTACCTCGCCAATACTACTATAAAAGTGCGATGACACGGTCCAGCCGCCAGCGGGAGCGCGAGCGTGAGTCTGAAACTGAACAAGAAGAGGACGAGGGGGTGCGAGACTGTCCGGAATGTGGCTCCGAGGACCTCATCAAGAGTTCTGACCGAGGTGAGCTCATCTGTGATGACTGCGGCCTCGTCGTCGAAGAGGGGAATATAGACCCCGGTCCGGAGTGGCGCGCGT
>CAZFOF010000308.1:2370-2622 GCA_964520265.1 uncultured Halobacteriales archaeon
GAACGCATCCGAACCAAAGACGCCGGTGAACGAAATCTCCAGTTTGCACTGTCGGAAATCGACCGCATGGCCTCTGCACTCGGCGTGCCACGGTCGGTACGTGAAGTCGCTTCAGTCATCTATCGGCGAGCACTGAAAGAAGACCTCATCCGCGGACGCTCTATCGAGGGTGTCGCAACAAGTGCGCTGTATGCTGCCTGTCGAAAGGAAGGTATTCCACGAAGTCTGGAGGAGATTTCTGACGTTTCACGC
>CAZFOF010000309.1:0-2602 GCA_964520265.1 uncultured Halobacteriales archaeon
GGTCGGCGATGTAGTTGTAGGCGTAGTCACCGGTCGCACGGTGGCACTCGTCGAAGGTGCAGTGGGTGACACGGGACAGGGAGATGCGGTTGCCGACGAGGTCGTTCTCGACGACCTGTGGGGTGGCGATGACGACACGTGCTTGCTCCCAGAGGTCGGCCCGCTTTGCCGGTCGAACCTCGCCGGTGAAGACGACGATTTCGTCGTCTGGCACCTCGCCGAGTGCCTCGCGGTAGAAGTCGGCGTGCTGGGAGACCAGCGGTTTCGTCGGGGCGAGTAAGAGACTCTTCCCGCCCACGTCGTGGAGGCGACGAGCGGTGACGAGCAGGCTGACAGCGGTCTTGCCCAGGCCGGTCGGCAGACAGACCAGCGTGTGGTCACGGCAGGCTGTCTCGGCCAACTGGAACTGGTAGTCCCGCCGCTCCAGCAATCCCTCTGTCAGAAAGGGCCAGTCGATGTCGTCGTCGGCCTCCGTCGTCGCCATTTGCTCTCCTTTGCCTTCGCCTGCTGTTAAGGGTTCGCGTGGCGGAGTGAAAGTGGACTCAGACGAGCGGCACAATCTCGATGCCGACCAGCATCGCCACGGCAGCGGCGGGTGGAATTGAGAGGTTGTCGTCGATGACGTAGGTGGCGACGACGGGCTTGACGCCGTCGGCCAGCGTCGCGGCCAGCCCGCCGAGCACGGCTGCAACCGGCGGGACAAAGGGGGCAGCAAGCCCGGTACAGACGCCGAACATCACCAGCAGGACGAACGTCTGTTTCGCGGTTTTGAGTTCGCCAGAACCGAGCAACCCGCTGATTGGGTCGCCGATAGTGAGCATCAGGATTGCCGGCACTGCAATCTGTGGCTCCGTGAGCCAGGCGACGGCCGCACTGGAGATGAAATACAGGGCGTAGCCCGCGAGGTTCTCCTGTTCGTACTCGCGGGTGAGGTGGTCGTAGACGACCCACTCGAGTCCGACGTAGAGACGGACACCCTCCAGCAGGAGCGCAACGACGGCACCGAGCGTAATCAGGAGTGTGACCTGATACCACGTCGCAATATTCAGTATATACAGTGCCGGCAGTCCAGTTCCGCTGGCGTGGACGAGCCGGCGGGCGACTTCGCCGTCACTCAGCAGTGTTCGAGCGCGGTCAGCAACGCCACTGTCCGACGCCGTATCCGCCATCAGAGGTCGTCGAAGGCGAGGTCGCCGTCACGAAGTTCGGCCAGCGTCTCCGCCAGGCCGTCGATTGCGACGCGTTTTTGCTCTGTCGAATCCCGTTCGCGGACGGTGACGGTGTCGTCTTCGAGACTCTTGTAGTCGACGGTCACACAGAACGGCGTCCCGATTTCGTCCTGTCGGCGGTATCGCCGCCCGATTGCTCCGGAGTCGTCGTAGGTCACTTCCAGGCCCGCCTGCCGGAGGTCACTGGCGAGCTCCCGTGCCGTCTCGGCCAGTCCGTCCTTGTCCATCAACGGGAAGACGCCGACAGTCGTTGGTGCCATCTCCGCGGGCAACGAGAGGTAACTGCGCTGTTCACCGTCGACTTCGTCTTCCGCGTATGCGTGTGCGAGGACTGTATAGACGAGTCGACCCACACCGAAAGATGGCTCGACGACGTGTGGCCGGATGTGCTCGCCGGATTCGGTCACTTCCTCGACGCTGAACCCGGTCGCTTCGATATCGACGGCGTACTCCTCGCCGTCGACCTCGACGGTCACATTCTCGCTCCCTGCTCGCGGCTCCCCGCCGCTCGCACCTTCCGAGGCGCGTTGCGCCTCGCGAAAGGCACTGGGGTCGCGTTCGGCCAGGGATTCGAGCGCCTCGGCAACGTCACCGGCAGCACCGCCGAACTCGGGGCCGAGCGTGCTCATGTCGGGATCGACCGTCGGGCGCTCGACGGTGACGGGTTCGTCGTACTGCTTGAACACCGAATAGTCCTCGTCGGAGTACTGTTCGTGTTTCTTGAGGTCGTAGTCGCCGCGGTAGGCGAAGCCGGTAATCTCGACCCAGTCGCCGCCGAGTTCGGATTCGGCGTCCCAGCAATCCTCGGCGTAGTGGGCGAGTTCGCCCGGCAGGTGCTGGCGATAGCGGAACCTGTCCATGTCGACGCCGATGCGGTCGTACCACGCCGTCGAGAGACCGAGATAGAAGGCGACCCACTCCGAGGTGACGACGCCCTCGTCGATTGCCTCCCTGACGGTGAGTTCCTGGATGTCGCCGTCATCGGCCTCCTGCTGTGTTGCGGAATACAACGGCAGGACGACATCTTCGACGCGCTCTATCGGTGGCTCGTCCTCCTCGGGGTCGATGAAGTGTTCGAGTTCGGCCTGTGTGAACTCTCGAACCCGAATCAGACCCTTCCGCGGGCTAATCTCGTTGCGGTAGGCCTTGCCAATCTGGGCGACGCCGAAGGGAAGCTGGTTGCGGGCGTACTCGGCGAGTTGGGGAAACTCGACGAAGATGCCCTGTGCCGTCTCGGGGCGAAGATAGCCCGGCGAGGACGACCCGGGGCCGATGTTCGTCTCGAACATGAGGTTGAAATCGTCGACGGGCTCGCCCGCCGGGTCGGTGCCACAGTCGGGACAGGTCAGGTCGTGCTCGGCGATGATGTCGGC
>CAZFOF010000310.1:0-2589 GCA_964520265.1 uncultured Halobacteriales archaeon
GTCGTCGACAACTACGACTCCTTCGCCTACAACCTCGTCCAGTACGTGGGCGAGGTCGTCACGAGCGACGCCTGGCTCGAATCGACCACCACCGACTCCGAGATTGTCGTCCGCCGGAACGACGCTCTCACTCTCGACGGCGTCGACGACCTCGACCCGGATGCAATCGTCGTCTCGCCGGGGCCGGGAACGCCCGAATCGGCCGGCATCTCGATGGCTGTCTTCGCCGAGCGGTCGTACCCGACACTCGGTGTCTGTCTCGGTCACCAGGCACTGTGTGCGGCAAACGGCGCGCCGGTCGGCCACGCTGAGGCTGTCGTCCACGGCAAACCCTCGACAATTTCCCACGACGGCACTGGCATCTTCGCGGGCGTGCCTGACCACGTCGAGGTCGGGCGCTATCACTCACTGGCCGTCGACCGCACCGCCGTCCCCGACGTGCTGGTCGAGACGGCACATACAGACGGGGAGAACACGAACGGCGAGACAAGCGTCGTGATGGCTGTTCGTCACCGCGAGCGCCCTCACGTCGGCGTCCAGTTCCACCCCGAGAGTATCCTGACCGACACCGGCAAGCAGTTGCTGGCGAATTTCCTGAGGCAATATGCCACCCCCTCTCCGACAGAGCGATGACAGACCTGACCTACCACGTCGACGGTACACTCGTTCCGGCCGATGAAGCGACAGTCAACGTCCGCGACCGCGGGTTCATGTACGGCGACGCCGCCTTCGAGACACTGCGGGTCTACGGCGGCGACATCTTCGAGTGGGAAGCGCACTTCGAGCGCCTGGCCCGAACCTGTCGGTTTCTCTCTTTCGACGAGGCGATGCCACCGGCGGACGACCTGCGCCAGCGCGTCCTCGAAACGGTTGCGGCAAACGACTTTGCCGACGCCTATGCGAAACTATCGATTTCCCGTGGCGTCCAGCCCGGGACGGTGACGCCGGAACCCCGCGTTGCGCCGACTATCACCGTCGTCGTGAGCGAACTCCCCCGCGGTGGCACCGCCGGTACGTCCGTCTGGGA
The DNA here is from genome assembly GCA_964520265.1 of uncultured Halobacteriales archaeon. Taxonomy (GTDB): domain Archaea; phylum Halobacteriota; class Halobacteria; order Halobacteriales; family Haloarculaceae; genus Salinibaculum. The sequence goes on from CAZFOF010000310.1 coordinate 1,028, forward strand.
GACGCCGGCGACGGTCACCACTGTCGAGACACGCAAGGTGCCAAGCGCCGCCGTGCCCGCCAGCGGCAAGACACACAACTACCTCAACAGCATTCTGGCACGGCTGGAACTGCAGCGGGCAGACGGCGACGCAGACGAAGCACTGCTTCGGGACGTCGAGGGCTACGTCGCCGAGGGAGCGGCGAGTAACGTCTTTTTCGTCGACGATGGAACCCTGAAGACACCGACGTCCGACCAGGACTTACTCCCCGGCGTCACCCGCGGTGTCGTCCTCGACCTCGCCCACGAGGAGGGCTTTCCCATCGAAGATGGTCGGTACACACCCGCCGATATACGCGGTGCCGACGAGGTTTTCCTGACCAACTCGACGTGGGAGATACGCCCCGTGGAACGCATCGACGATACGGCACTCGACGTTGGCCCGATGACGCGGTTGCTCGCGACGTTGTTCGACGAACACGTCGAGCGAACTCACTACGACTGACTGCCGAAACCGTGGCGTTCAAACTGTTGCGCGTCTATTCCTCGTGTACATGGACGAGGAGAGTCGCATTGTCGCAGTCGAGGAGATTCCCGACGAGAGCACGTTTCTGTTCACCGTCCGCAACGGCTTCGACCTCGAAGAGGCAATCATCGTTCGCCTCGACGACGGCGTCGCCGCACTGAAAAACTACTGTCCTCACTGGACAGACGTTCGTATCGACAAAGGTAGCGGTGCGGAGACGCGCGACGGTGAACTTGTCTGTACGAAACACGGTGCGACCTTCGAGCGTGCGACGGGCGAGTGCACCTACGGCCCCTGTGAGGGTGCGAGAATGGAGGAAATCGACGTGACCGTCGAGGATGGCGTCGTCTATCTCACCGACGACGACTACGACTTCGAGCAGACGGGGCCCTCGGGGGAACACGACCTCTCTTCGCGGGGCCGTATCGGATTTTCTGGCAACTGATCGGGCTGGCTACTCGACGCGAAAGACCGGTTCTGTCACGCCCTCGTGTTTGCACTCCGGGCAGCGACTTGGTCGGTTGATGAGATCGTCGAAGTCGTCGAAGCCACACTCCTGACACTCCGGCGGCGCGACGAGCAACTGCTCGTCTGTGGTATCGAGCGACCGGGCGATGTGCTGGACGTGGTCGAGTGCGTCGCTGGTCTGTATTTCGAACTCGCGAGCGAGCGTGCCCGCAGGCAGTGCCCGCTCGCGCAGGCGCTCGGTGATGCGTTCGCGCGTCGTCCGACTCGCCTCGCGCATACGTGACCTTCGGGGCCGCCGTACATAGGCTTTGTCGGCGACTTGCGGATGAAAAGGGATTTACCCAGTCCTTCAGACGTTACGAGCATATGCACGCAGTCGTACTCGCTGGGGGGTACGCGACGCGGATGTGGCCCGTGACGCGACACCGCCCCAAGATGCTCCTCCCCGTCGGCGAGACGACCGTCATCGACACGATTCTCGACGAACTCGAGGCCGACGACCGCATCGAGGATGTCTACGTCTCGACCAACGAGCGCTTTGCCGACGACTTCCAGTCCCACGTCGCAGCGACTGGCCTCGAGAAGCCAC
>CAZFOF010000311.1:0-2567 GCA_964520265.1 uncultured Halobacteriales archaeon
AAACGCTACCGAGACACCATCGCCATCACCATCACCAACGCCATCACCATCACCAACGCCAAACGCTACCACGACACCATCACCATCACCATCACCAACGCCAAACGCTACCGAGACGCCAGACGCTACCGCGACACCAACAGACACAGCAACGTCCACGAACAGCACGGGGTAGTGCCGACCATAGTGACCGACACCGACGAAGACACAACCCCCCTCGGTGATACTGACACCGAATCAGAAGATGCCGATAAATTGCTTCGACATTCGTTGTTCAGAATTGAGCGACACCGCTGCAACACATCTACATATGGTCATATCTCGTGGATTGTGACCAATTCACATAATCAGTTTTGATTACTACTTTCTCAACGTTCATCGCGATGCAAAATCGGTGAGCAACCTGCCAAGGCGACAGACAGGGCAAGTATATACGGAGACAAGAATGACAGAACCTGGTCTGGATTGGTGTCCTACAGATGAGGCTCGGCCGTATCCGGTTGTTCCCGGGCAGCAACCGTTCCATCGTCAGTGATTCGGATTTCGTAGTCCTCGTACTCGAAGCGGATTTCGGAGGCACCCCAGCCTCCACGTCCCCTGCCGAGTGTCTCGGCCGCAGCCTCAAGGTCGATGTAGTCGTACAGCGGTTTCCCCTCAGTGCCGCTATCGAGTCGCAATAGCGCGTTGCTTATCGTCGTCTCGAGTTCCTGACTCTCACTCCCATCGTGCCTCACAAGTATCTCCCAAGAACCAGTAGATCGAGTGTCGTCTTTCGTTGCCATATCACCTCTTTCCGAATCAAGCTATAAGAAAGTTATAGTCCAAGAATCACAATCAATAATTGGATTGCTATCGGGCCGTAACAGTCAGGGATAACTCCAGTCGCCAGCTGACAACAGCACACCCCTGACTGTGACGGGTCTAGACTACTACTCCTCTTTATATATGAAAGATTATATAGAATATCAAATAGTTCTGTCTCGTTGTGATAGATACATGACACCAACTGATAATGCCTGAAAGTATCAAAAACGGCCGCTCCCAGGTGAATATACTATTTTATACGTATTTAGATAATTTATACTCTGATTCTACAATATTCAACTAAGTATAGATACATACAGCGAAACTCAGTCATATATCCCGGATATAGCAATGAAATACCAAATTAGTGAACTCAAGCGATACTATACATATAGGAATTCTATTTATACTACTATTCTGATGAATTCCTCGAATTCGAATGAGCTGGGCGAGCCTTGCATCTCCCCGAAAGTTGATACCTGCTCATGGCGACCGGTGTAGTATGAGCGTTCAGACAGCCGTGGTTCTCGCTGCGGGGGAGGGGACGCGGTTGCGACCACTGACCCGAAATCGTCCGAAACCGATGCTGCCGGCGGCCAACCGGCCAATTCTCGAACACGTCCTCGACGCGCTGGTCGATGCTGGCCTCGACCAACTGGTGCTCGTCGTCGGCTACCGTCGCGAGCGCGTCCAGGAGTACTTCGGCCCTTCCTATCGAAACGTCCCTATCGAGTACGTCGTCCAGCGCAAGCAACTCGGCAGCGGACACGCCCTCCTGCAGGCCCGAGAGACGGTCGACGAACCCGTCTTGGTGGTCAACGGCGACCAACTGACCGAAACCAGCACCATCACGAGCGTCCTCGAGACGTTCGCTGAGGAGACCGCGCCCGCGGTGATGGCCGTCCTCGAACGCCGCGACGCAAGCCGCTACGGCGCGATTACACTCCGCGACAGAGACATCGACGAGATCGTCGAGAAACCGAACACCGACGAGTACCGCCTGATCAACGGCGGCGTCTACGCCTTCGAGTCCTCTATCTTCGCAGAAATCGACGAGACCGACCGCGAGGATGGGGAACTCTCGTTGACAGACACTATCGCCCGCCTCGTCGACGCCGAGCGCGTCCGTGGCGTCCGCACCGGTGGGCTCTGGGTCGATGCGACGTACCCCTGGGACTTGCTGGAGGTGGCGACGGAAGTCCTTGCCCGGGGGCGTGTGGCCGAACCGGAGGTCAGCGAGGGGGTCTGGATCGACGACTCTGCACACGTCCACGAGGACGCCACGCTCCGGCCCCCGGCGGTCGTCGGCCCTGACTGTGAAGTTGCGCCGGGGGCAGTCATCGGCCCCGACGTCTCCCTGGGTCGGAACGTGACCGTCGGCCCGAACGCAACACTCGAACACACGGTACTCGACGGCGATACCAGAGTTGACGCCGGCTCGACACTCCGTGATGCCGTCGTCGGCCAGGACGTCCACCTCGGTGCGGCGACGACGATACCGGGCGGCCCGGGTGACGTTCGCGTCGACTGCCGGGTCTTCGAGAACCAACAGCTCGGGGCCGTCATCGCAGACCGAACCAACGCCCGGGGTGACGTGAGTTTCGCTCCCGGCACGCTCGTCGGGCCGAACGTCCGTCTTGGCACGGGCACGCACGTCAGCGGGTCGGTGTCCGAGGGCTCGGAGGTGGTGCGCTGATGTGTGGCATCATCGGTGCCGTCGGCCGCGACGGCGACACGCTCGAGACGCTGGTACACGGCCTCTC
>CAZFOF010000312.1:0-2535 GCA_964520265.1 uncultured Halobacteriales archaeon
CGGTCACGGTGCCACAGGCACACTCGTAGGCGTGGCGCTCGCCTGCGTCCGTCCGGTAGATGAGCATCCGGTTGTCGTCGCCGAGTTCGCGGTCACAGTCGGCCGCTTCACACGTGCAGGCGAGTTCATCGAGCATATCTAGCGAGTGGGCCTGTTGGCACCTAAAGTCGAGCCACGGGCGCGGTGAAAGTGAAAGTGTACGACGCGGCGGTGATTGGCTGTGCCGACGAGTGTCCGCGCGTCGACTGTCGGATTCGGAGACGCGAAACTGATATGGGGTCGGCGGACGCGCGCAGTTGTATGTTCGACGAGTGGCGTGCAACGGCGGTGGGGGACGCCGAAGAGCAGTCGGTGACGGTGCCGGGCAAGCCAGACGCCTTCGAGGGGGCCGAGGAAGTGACGTACGTGAGCCACTTCGACGACCCGCGCGGCGAAAACGACGACGTCGCCGTCCTGGCGTTACATGGACTCTATGCCCAGTCGACGGTCGACGTGACTGGGGAACGTCTCGACGGTGACGGGGCAGTCGACCACGACGCCTACTTCGAACCGCTCCGGATTCCGTTCCTGCCCTACGAGGACAACGAGGTGTCAGTCACCTGCCGTCGGCCCGAGGGCCGATTCGGCGGCCTCCACGACACCGATATCGTCCCCGACAGTGAGGCCGTTCCCGGCATCTGGTGGGACGCTTCGCTCGAAGCACACCCGCTGCCGTACATCGACCGAATGTGTGTCCGTCCGGAACTCTCCGACGACGGAGCGAAGTTGCACATCCGCACGACCGTCGTCTCCGAAGACCCAATCGACGAGCGCATCACCTACTCGCTGCGCCCGCAGGGTGACGTCAAGACTCGTGGGATGATGAACCGCAGAGAGGTCACGACCAACGGGCCTGGCAAGACGACCGTCGAACACAGCATCGAGGTTCTCGACCCGGCGCTGTGGTGGCCCCACGAACTCGGCGACCAGCACCACTACACGCTGCGGGCGAAACTCGGCGACCACGAGCGAACGGTCACGACCGGTATCTCCGACATCACATACGACGACGGTCACTTGCTCGTCAACGGCGAACGGTTGCCAATCCGTGGCGTGGCGCTTCACACCAGTGCCGTCGAGGATGTCGAACGGGCAACGGACGTCAACGCCAATCTCGTGCGCGCTCGCGCCCAGGCACTCCCGCCAGCGGTGTACGAGGCCTGTGACAGGGCCGGACTGCTCGTCTGGCAAGACCTCCCGCTGACCGGCCCTGGCGAGTTCGACACCGACCGCGGCGAGCGACTCGCGCGTGCACTTGCGGACACCTACAGTTCCCATCCGAGTCTCGCCGCCTTCGGCGTGCACGACGAACCGACGAACCGGTTCCCCGACAGCCTCGGCAGTGGCTTTTTCGACCGACTCCGTCTTCGCTGGCGGGCATGGCGGACGAGCTACGACCGCGGGCCAGCCGAAACGGTCGCCGCGGCACTGCCCTCACATCGACCGGTCTTTCCTGTCGTCGGCGAACCGGGCGTCGACCACGATGCCGCCGCGTACTATCCGGGGTGGGACTACGGTACCGCAGCAGACATCGAGACGCTCCTCGACCGCTATCCGGCAGAACTGGTGGCCGCCTTCGGCGCTGGCTCGCTCGGGTCGGCTGTCGACGATGCCGCTGGTTTCGACGCGGCCAAACACGCAGCCCGCGCCAGCGACGACGTCGAGGAGTCACAGAACTACCAGGCGGCGGTTCTCCGGACAGTCACGGAGCGAACTCGCCAGCGGAGACTCAGCACGATTGCCACCGCGTTGCGCGACACTGACGACGCCGGGATGGGCGTCTACACCGTCGACGGGAGCGCAAAGACTGCCCAGGAGACGCTGTCGACGGTCTTCGAACCAGTCCAGGTGTTTCTCGACCGCTCGGGAACTGCGCCTGCCGTCGTCGTCGTCAACGACCAACCGACGGCGCTGACGGCGACGGTGCGCTGGGAGACCGCCGAGGACAGCGACGAACTGGAGGCGACCGTCGGCGCGACCGGCCAGTGGTCTACGACCATCGACCTGCCTGGGGATGCCGAGGAAGTGACACTCGCCGTCGAGGGCCACTCCGAGACGGTCGAACACCACTACGACCTGTAGCTTACCCGTCAGGACGGCCATCGCCCAAATTTTGCCGAATCAGGGTTTCACGGCGTGTGGTAACCAGAAACAGGGGTCTCAGCGACCGGAATATTTAAGCGCCCATCGGCAGTACGTGGAAGTACCAGAACGTTGCGGCGTTCCGGCAGTATCGTGCTATCGCCCAGTATGACAGGGAAATCTTGTTATCGGCGTCAGCTAACCGACACTGGTAGCCGCCGCTGTCAGATGCCCGGAGCCGTTCCGGGTATCCTGGGTGGCATCTTCAACTCACCAGTCGAGAGGGGAATTACTGCACAGCGCCGCAGCGGACATGGCACAGAGGTTCAAACATGGCAGACTCGATAGAACAAACAAAAAACGTAGAACTGACTGAAGACGATCTCGAAAACAACTCCAAAGGCGAACTCATCA
>CAZFOF010000313.1:0-2512 GCA_964520265.1 uncultured Halobacteriales archaeon
GTCGTCACCGGCGCTGGGATGCCACAGATTACGGCCATCGCACAGGTCGCTGACGTTGCCAGCGCCCACGACGTGCCCGTCATCGCCGACGGCGGTATCCGCTACTCCGGCGACGCAATCAAAGCAATCGCTGCCGGTGCTGACGCCGTGATGCTCGGTTCCTACTTCGCCGGTACCGACGAAGCACCGGGTCGTGTCATCACGATGAACGGCAAAAAGTACAAGCAGTACCGCGGGATGGGCTCGGTCGGCGCGATGAAATCCGGCGGTGGCGACCGATATCTCAAAGACACCGAAGACGACGACGAGTTCGTCCCCGAGGGTGTCGAAGCGGCGACACCGTACAAGGGCACGCTGGAATCCGAACTCCACCAGCTGGTCGGTGGGATGCAATCCGGCATGGGATACGTCGGTGCAGAGTCGATTCCCGTGTTCAAAGAACGCGCAGAGTTCGTCCGTGTCTCCGCCGCCGGGCAACAGGAGAGTCACCCGCACGACGTCGTTATCACGGACGAGGCACCGAACTACAGTCCCGACGGGAACTGATACTCGGCGAGACCTCAATAAGCTTGGACTCCGATTGGCGGGCTTGCACTCTCCTCATACGGATTGCTGTCACTGTTTTCTGGGACGACTGCACTCGTGCGGTCAGTCCGGTACTGACGTACAGCAGTCCGTATCAGGTGAGGTCTTCTCCGGCGACGTGACAGGACGGACTACAGTAGCCCGTATTCATCGCCGCAGCGCCTGCCACTGCTTTGAAGTCGTTTCCACAGCTGTCACAGGTCACTGTCTCGAGGTCTGACATACACGGACATATATTCTGCTGGGGATACTAATGGATTATCCCACTCCTCGGTGTCCCGTGTCGAAACGCTGGAATGGGTCGTCACCGAACGCACTGTGATGGCAGATTACGAACTCCGTCGCTTCGACGGTGAGAGTGCCTTCCCTGATGCCTACGACGTTCGACGCCAGGTGTTCATCGAGGAACAGGGCGTCCCCGAAGAAATCGAACTAGACGGCAAGGACGACGAGGCGACGCATTTCGTCATCTACGACGCGGACACCGGACAGCCCATCGGCACCGCACGTCTCAGGTTCGTCGACGACGACACCGGCAAAGCCGAGCGCGTCGCCGTCCTGGCGGAGTACCGCGATAAGGGAGTCGGACGACGCCTGATGCACTCGCTCGAATCGGAAGCGCGCGCACGGGGTGCGACGATGATTACACTACACGCACAGACGACCGTCGAGGAATTCTATCAGGCGCTGGGATACGAGACGACGAGCGAGGAGTTCATCGAGGCGGACATCCCACACGTCGAGATGGAAAAAGAGATTCGGCGCTGAGCCGTCGTCACTGTTCGCGCTGCTCGAGCCACTCCGCGAGGAGCGTGCGTATCGCCGCTTCCCGATTCTCTCTGTGGTCGGCAAATGCCTTCTCGTCGATTGCCGCTATCTCCTCTTCGGAGAGTTCCAGAGTGACCTCAGGCATCTCGGATAGGATATCGTTCATCAGACGATTCCATGGCTCACTACCTAAAAAAGGTCAGTCAGACATCCGCCTGACGTCGGCGGGATCGTTCTCACACGTTCGTTTGGAAAATCCACGCAGAATGGAACGGTATCTGATACTGTTGGCTGTAACTTCGTGAACGATTTTGGCACCCCGTTGTGCCAAATCTATTCATGTACGTATAGCCGGGAGTATGAACACGCCTGCTTCCGGTCAGTATCTTTATCTCGACTGATGTGCAAGCTCTAGTCGGTCATGACACATGGTAACTCACGCCACAGTAAAGTCTCCCGACGAACTGTGCTACGGAACGGGGCTGTTGTCACCGGACTCCTCGGACTCGGGGTGACGAGTATGACCGGTCGCGTCGCTGCGAGGAACAAAGCAGAGTTGATCGAATCGATTGCCTCCGAGGCGGACATCAGCAGGGAAGACACAGAGAGGGTACTCGATGCGTTTATCGATATGACGACGAAGGCGTTGAAGAAGGGAAACCGAGTTGCGCTGGTCGGTTTCGGGGCGTTCAGCATCTCGAAGCGCTCTGCCAGAAAGGGACGCAATCCACAGACTGGCAAAGAGCCAGACGGCTCCAAGAACACGACAGTCGAATACGACCCAACAGACAGGGTTGTCGCCGCAGTTGATCTCATTCCAGGGAAAGGAGACCAGCGCCGAGTCGAGAAGCGGAAGAAAAAGAAGAAACACAAAAAGCGGGCAACACTCATCGGGCCAGACGACATTGCAGAGGCCGCAGAACTGGAGAGAGCCGACGCGAAGAAGGCACTCGATGCGTTTATCGATACGACGACGAAGGCACTGAAAAAAGGGAACCGAGTCGCACTGGTCGGATTTGGCTCGTTCAGTGTCTCCAAGCGCTCTGCCAGAAAAGGACGCAATCCACAGACCGGCAAGGAGATAAAAATTCCTGCAAAGAAAGTCGTGAAATTCAAACCGGGTGCGGAACTCTCCGAGAAGATAAAGTAATCAAATCCT